>NZ_JBFWMI010000038.1:15349-29935 GCF_050251695.1 Macellibacteroides sp. | reverse complement strand
GTGATAAGCGATCAAAATCGAATCGAAAGAAAAATCAATCCAAAATGGGCGGCTTGAAGCTTTTTTGAAAAACGAAACAAAAAAGAAAGAGGATGTGCCAATTACTTTGTTTTGACACACCCTCATATAATTTCTCAGCTATCAATAACAAAGAGACACAGCACCCAGGATACCGGCATTCTCCAGAGTAGAGAATTCGATCTGCAGATTACGGATTGAGTTAGGATATGGGAAATCCTTCAGTCCTTCCAACATACTTGCTTCATAAAAGCGATGCGCATCCGCAACCGATCCTCCAAAAACGATCATCTGGGGATCCAATGTAAGCACCACGATCTTTACCGCATCAGCCAGATGAAGTCCGAATTGTCTGTAAGCCTCTAAAGCCCTGGAATCTTGCTGAACAGCCAGATCATACATCTCCTTTCCGTTTGTCTGCCATACATTCATAAAGTAACTTCCGCTGCAATAATATTCCAAATTATGTTCCTTATATGGTATTTCACCAAATTCACCGGATCCACAATTGGCATCGGCAAGCAGCTGGCCTTGCTGAATAATTCCACCACCCAATCCGGTACCGATGGTAAGACCAACGAAGTTAGACACCGTCTGCCCTTTACCGAAGTATCGTTCGCCGAGGGCAAAACAATTGGCATCATTATCAACAAAAACCGGAACCGAGAAACGTTGGGTAAGCAGCTCTTTCAAGTGAACCTCCTCCCAATAAGGTATATTTGCCACATTGTAAACAATGCCGGCACGACGGTCAACCACACTTGGTACTCCGATACCTATGGAAAGGACTTCCTTATCGAAGACCTCTGATATTATTGAAATCAGAGCCTGAATTGTTTCTTCACACGATTTGGCAAACCGGGGAGTTGGCCATATTTTCAAATCAACAATGACGCCATCTTTTACTTTGGCAACTCGCATATTCGTTCCACCCAGATCAACGCCGATATAAGATCCCTCTTTTTTCATCTTAGAATGTATTTAGATTAATGAAAGGCACTCAAAAGTATGTATAATTTTCAAAACAAAAAAATACGCGGGATCTTCCCTTGAGGAAAGTCCCGCGTACAGTAATCTATATGTATTTATACAAAGAACAAAATCAACAACTGCGCCGTAAGCACACGAAGAAACATGGTTAACGGATAAACCGTTGCATATCCAACAGCCGGTGCATCATTACCTGCGGTCATATTTGCATAGGCCAATGCAGGAGGATCCGTTGTACTACCGGCAATAAGTCCCATCAAGGTAAAATAATTCAATTTAAAGAAATAACGACCTATTGTCCCGATAATCAGCAATGGAATCGTTGTAATTGCAAAACCGTAACCGATCCAGGAAAGTCCGCCGTTATTTACGATTGTATCTATAAATCCGTCTCCGGCACCAATTCCTACACAAGCAAGGAAAAGGGTGATCCCTATCTCACGCAACATTAAGTTTGCACTCATGGTAGTATAGGTAACCAATTTATATTTATAACCGAAACGGCTGATTAGAATAGAAACAATCAGAGGACCACCAGCCAATCCTAACTTTACAGGCTGAGGAATACCCGGAAATACAAAAGGAATACTTCCAAGGAATATACCTAAGAAAATTCCTACAAAAATAAACAGCAAATTAGGCTCATTCAAACGCTTCATCGAATTACCTAACACCTTTTCAACAGATTCGATGGCCGATTCGGTACCAACCACATTAACACGGTCGCCCACCTGTAAGGTCAGATTCGGATTGGCAACCAGATCAACCCCCGAGCGGTTTACCCTTGTAATATTAACTCCATACAAATTGCGTAACTTCAATGTACCCAAACGCTTTCCGTTAAGCTCTGACTTAGTGATCAGAATACGACGGTTGATGAACTGGCTGTCTTTGCGAATCCACTCCTTACGGTCCATATCGATCTCTTCACCAATAAAAGTTCTCAATGCTTCGGCATCCCGTTCGGTTGTTATTACAAATATCTTGTCGTTTTCGCATAAAACCGTTGTGGAAGAAGGTATCTCAACATCGTTGTTTACATGGCTGATACGTGAGATAACAAATTCACGGTTTTCAATAAGGGCACTCACCTCACCTACCGATTTATTAAAAATAGCCGGATTCTTCACCATCAATGAGATTGGTTTAGCTTCATTGGTATTTTTTCCTTCGGTAGCATTTAATGCCTCATTTTCTTTTTCGAACGACACACGGAAAACATAACGGATTACAATCAATGAAAGGATAATCCCAACCACACCAAGCGGATAGGCTACCGCATAACCCAATGCAATCGTATTGTCTGTTGTACCGAAAACATCGTTATAGGCTTGCTGTGCCGCACCTAGACCAGGTGTATTTGTAACAGCACCGGAGAGTATTCCAACCATCGTAGCCATAGGTACTCCGGTAACAAAGTGAAGTATAATGGTTGTTGCAACCCCTAAAAGAACTATTCCGCAAGCTAACATATTCAGCGTGATTCCTCCTTTTTTGAAAGAAGAGAAGAAACCAGGCCCAACTTGCATACCTACAGAATAAACGAACAATATCAATCCGAACTCCTTCATAAAGTGTAAAACTTCATGATTCATTTTAAAACCGATCTGTCCGAGTAAAATTCCAACGAAAAGGACGAAAGTAATTCCCAAAGAAATGCCAAAGATTTTAATCTTACCTAACTGGATACCAGCCGCAATGACAATAGCCAATAGCATTACCGAGTGCGCAATTCCTTCGCCCCACAACAATTCATTCAACCAACTCATAATTAATTATTTACCTTTATTACCGTTAAAAACCAGTGCAAAGTTAACCATATTATTTGTGTTTAACAACATATTTATTTTACCTTTACGAAATTATCAGCATAACTACATGCTGCGTAACTTTGCAAATAAAGGATAATGATCAGATAAAAACGACTCTGTCTAAATCCGCAATATATTATCACAACTATATAGAAATGAAAAAGTTGCATTTTATTTTAATAAACATTATGCTGTCGTCCGTTTTGGCATATTGTTATGCACAGGAAAAAACGGTCACATTTACAACCAGCGCCGGTGTTATCAAGGTCCGTTTATACGATGATGTACCCAATCATACCTCCGTATTCATAAAAAAAGCGGCTAACGGAGACTATAACGGCACCCTCTTTACCCGAGTTATTAAGGAATTTATGATTCAGGGAGGATCACCCGACTCAAAAAATGCTCCGGCAGGTGCCAGATGTGGATTTGGAGATCGGAGATCGGAGATTTTACCGGAGTTTCGAAACCATTACTTTCATAAAAAGGGAGTATTGGCAGTACCTCGTCAGAACGACGACATCAACCCAAAAAAGAAATCGGATATGTCTCAATTCTTTATCGTTCATGGAAAAGTATATACCGATGGAGCACTGGACACTCTCGAACTGATTAAAAATCAACCCATTCGACGCAAAGCAATGGATACCTATTATAAACCGTTTAAAACAGAGTTGGAAATCCTTAAAAAAGATAATCCACGGGAATTCAATAAGCGTGTTGTAGAGATAAACAGCAAAGTCGACTCCGTAATCCGTTCTACACCCGGGCACCTCATCTTTACCGAAGAACAACGTAAAGCCTACACAACCCTGGGTGGTTGTCCGCATCTGGACGGATTCTACACCATCTACGGCGAAGTAACAGAAGGTTTCGAAGTGATTGATGCGATAGCGAATCAACCTAAAGACGCTTACGACCGTCCTAAAAAAGATATCCGAATTATAAAAGTAACCATCCAATAGTAAGAGTATGCTTAAAAGAGATTTCATCATGGTACAAATTGAGGAATTGGGTAAAGTACTGGCACAACTCTTCGATATACGTCACGATTCAAACGACGGGAAGTCAGCGTCCCTTATCGACACATTGTATACATCTTTAAAGATAGACAAGCACCAGGCACTTACAATGGATTTGGAAACCCTTCGGATAAAACTAGACCAGGGAGATCATGCGGGACTTCAAAGGATGGAACTGATAGCCAAAACAATGCTTGAAGAAAGCTTCCATAACAGCATAGAGGCAAGAGCACTACTTACAAAAGCGAAGGACATATTAACCTATATTCAAAAATCTGATCAGACATTTTCGTTGGAACGTGTTGAATTGATCGACTTCATATCAAATCTATTGAAAGATTAGTCCCCCGAAAAAATATAATACGAGAGAGGATGAACTTCTATAAGTTCATCCTCTCTCGTATTATTAAGATATATAAAAACGGATTCGTTTCAGATACGCGATAAACTGCTGAAGCATGCATCCACTCCTTCGGCACATCGTTCGCCGTCGATGGCGGCAGAAACAATTCCTCCTGCATACCCAGCCCCTTCACCACAAGGGAATAAACCCTTTATTGTAACGTGCTGCATGCTTTCACGATCCCTTATTATACGTACCGGCGATGAAGTTCTGCTCTCCACACCAATCATCACAGCCTCGTTGGTAAGGAATCCATGAGACATCTTGCCAAAATTACGGAAACCTTCACGCAATCGGCTCGTAATAAATTCCGGCATCCAGAAATGTAAGGGAGAGGCGAGTAATCCGGGAGCATATGAAGTTGGCGGAGTATCACCCGAATTCTTTTTATTTACAAAATCGACCATACGCTGAGCCGGTGCAATTTGCTTCATTCCTCCGTTCAACCAGTTCAGTTCTTCCAGATGCTCCTGAAACTTCATTAGTGCCAACTCTTTATGCGATGCATATTCCGGAAAGTCCTCGGGATGAATTTCTACCACCATACCCGAATTCGACCATTTGGATCCTCGTCTCGAAGCCGACATACCATTCACAACCACCTGTTTAGGACCGGTTGCCGCCGGTACCACAACACCTCCGGGACACATACAGAAAGAATAGACTCCTCTTCCCTCACTTTGAGTTACAAAACTATATTCAGCGGCGGGCAGGTATTCTCCCCGGCCATCGGCCCGGTGATATTGTATTTTATCGATTAACTCCTGTGGATGCTCCAACCGGACACCAACCGCGATACCTTTCGCCTCAATGGGCACCTGGGTGCGCTGTAGATAATAATATACATCCCTTGCAGAATGGCCAGTCGCCAAAATAACCGGCCCTATGAAAGTCTTCCCTGTGTTTGTCTCTACTCCAATAACCTCATCTCCTTTACGAATCAAGGCATCCATACGTGTTTCAAAATGAACCTCTCCACCGCATGCCACAATCTGATTCCGCATATTCTCAATAATAGAAGGCAACTTGTCCGTTCCAATATGAGGATGTGCATCAGCAAGGATAGATGAAGTGGCTCCAAACTGACAGAAAACATTCAGAATCTTATCTACAGATCCCCTTTTCTTGCTTCGCGTATATAGTTTGCCATCGGAATAGGCTCCTGCTCCACCTTCGCCAAAGCTATAGTTCGACTCTCCGTTTACAATATGTTCGCGGCTAATCTGGGCAATATCCCTACGCCTGTCGTGAACATTCTTCCCTCTTTCGATGATTACCGGACGGTAGCCCAGTTCTATAAGACGCAGTGAAGCAAAAATTCCTCCGGGACCAAAGCCAACTACAATAACCGGTTTTCCATTGGAAACATCCTTGTATTCGGTAGGTATATATTCCAGCTCCGTAGGCTCTTCATTAATAAAAACACGCAATTTAAGATTTATCAAGATGGTTCGCTGTCTTGCATCAACCGAACGTTTCAAAATCCGTATAGCACGAACTTCGTCAGCCCGGATTCCTCCTTCGCGTACAACCACCTGTGTTAAAGCCTGTTCGTTGGCAGCCTCCTCTGGCAAAACCCGTAACTGAAACTCTTTTATCATTGTTTTTTATTCTTTTATAGGATATAACAGTAAATGCCGCCGGCTTGTTGCATTCGTTCCCGGCATTGACCCTTTTGGAATACTTATCCAAACAGCTGACGGAATGCCTCTTCCACCTTCTTTACCTGTATTATCTGAATCTTTGTTTGCCGCAGGTCAAATCCTTTAAGGTTGTTGTAAGGTATTATTATCCGTTTAAACCCTAATTTTTCGGCCTCGAGAATACGTTGTTCGATACGGTTGACCGGACGTATCTCGCCCGAAAGGCCTACCTCTCCGGCCATACAAATATCCGGATCGATACTGATATCCAAGCTCGATGATAGCACAGCACTGATAACAGCCAAATCTATAGCCGGATCATTCACTTTCAATCCACCGGCAATATTCAGGTAGACATCCTTTTGCACCAGCTTAAAACCGGCCCGCTTCTCCAGAACGGCCAACAGCATATTCATTCTGCGGATATCAAATCCGGTAGCACTTCGCTGAGGTACGCCATAGACAGCCGAGCTTACCAATGCCTGTGTTTCTATTAAAAACGGACGCATCCCTTCGATGGCGGCAGCAATGGTTACACCACTCAGCCCTTCATGGTTCTGGGTTAGCAACAACTCGGACGGATTGCTTACCTGGCGCAATCCGTTCTGACGCATTTCGTAAATACCTAATTCGGATGTACTTCCAAACCTATTCTTAATACTTCGCAGAATGCGGTACATATAATGCTGATCCCCTTCAAATTGCAGAACCGTGTCCACAATATGCTCCAGCACCTTAGGTCCGGCAATACTCCCCTCCTTGTTAATATGACCAATAAGCAATACGGGAGTACCTGTCTCTTTAGCATACTTTAGAATAGCTGCCGAACATTCACGAACCTGCGAAACACTTCCGGGAGAAGACTCCACCACTTCTGTGAACATTGTCTGAATAGAATCGATAATCACCAAATCGGGTTGAATGGTACTTGCCTGAACAAATATTTGTTCGAGATTGGTTTCGCAAAGGATAAAACAATCCGGATTCTGATGTTGTAACCGGTCGGCACGCAACTTAAGCTGACTGCTGCTCTCCTCTCCTGATACATAAAGAGTTTTAAGTCCGGTCAGACCCAACACTGTCTGCAAAACCAATGTCGACTTTCCGATACCCGGCTCACCGCCAATCAGAACAAGGGAACCTTTAACCAGTCCCCCGCCCAAAACCCTGTTAAGCTCTTCGTCCATCAAGTTGATACGACTTTCTTCTTTCGACGTGATATCCCTAAGAAGTACCGGGCGTACTTTGGACGATTCCGTAAGTCCCGGAATAATCCGTTTGGCCGGCGATTCCTTTATCATCACCTCTTCCACGTAGGTATTCCATTCGCCGCACGAGGGACATTTCCCGACCCATTTGGGAGAATCTGCCCCGCAGGAAGAACAGACATAAACCGTTTTCGTTTTAGCCATGGGTACTTAGTATCTCTTGGTTTGTTTCAAACGAGCCGGACTACCGGACCAGGAGCAACCCAGACAATAAATCTTATCCAGGTTAAACCCATCCAGCGATTCGCCTTCATTTTTCGGACAGATACTCAGATCTTCCATAACGTAAACCAATCTACGTTCTCCGGCATCGTTCATAATATAGAAATTGGGTATATTACATTGGGGACAATTCAACTTTCTCATACTCTACAAATTAATTTAAAAACAAAAGTACAAAAAAGAAATACAATATCACCCTGTTATTTATACCAAACCGGTCCCGGAGTAGCTCCCATTGTAAATTCTACCGATGCACCGCTTAGAATAAGGTCGTGCGTCAGATAGCTTTTATCGTACAGCTTTCCATTTACCTTAACCGACTGAATGTACTTATTCTCGCGCGAAACGGCCGGAGCTGTAACCGTAAAGATTTTTCCATTTGCCAGGTGCATAGATACTTTAGGGAATAAAGGGGTTCCAATTTCGTAAGTCAGCCCATTCGGATTTACCGGATAAAATCCCATGGCACTAAATACATACCATGCCGACATTTGTCCGCAGTCTTCATTCCCGCACAATCCTGCCGGTGTATTCAGGTATAACTCGTGCATCACTTTAGCAGTATATTCCTGTGTCTTCCAAGGCTGCTTTACTGCGTTAAAAAGATAAATGACATGGTGACTCGGTTCATTTCCATGGGCATACTGACCAATCATTCCGGTACTGAAGATAGGAAGATCATCCTTTGCATCGGGCGCATAGGTAAACATGCTATCCAGTTTCTGTGCAAAACGATCCGCACCACCCGTCAGACCGATAAGGTCCTCTATATTTTGCGGAACATACCAAAAATACTGCCATCCGTTACTTTCAGTAATATGCGTAGTATAGTCCTTGGCATCGAATCCATTAATAAAATTCCCTTTCTCATCACGGGGTTGCATAAATCCGGATTCCGGATTATACAGATTACGGTAGTTCTCAGAGCGCTTGCGGAATGTTTCGGCAATCTCCTTTTTACCCATCTTTTCGGCCATCAACGAAATACAGTAATCATCGAAAGCATATTCGAGGGTTTTGGAAACCGACTCACCCTCTTTCTCGTAGGGTATATATCCGTAAGACTTATAAAGGCCGATACCTCTGTAATCATCCATATTGGCCGTTGCAATACAGGCTTCCAGCGCATGCTCTGCATTAAAATCGCCGATCCCTTTCATATACGCATCCACAATTACAGGCACCGAATGGTAACCGATCATCATGTCTGTTTCGCTTGCAAAGAAGTTCCACACCGGCAAACGTCCGTTCTGGTCGTAAAAGGCAAGAAAAGATTTCACCATATCATTCACCCTTTGGGGTTGCGTAAAAGTAAACAACGGGTGAGCCGCACGATAGGTATCCCACAAAGAGAAGGTAGAATAATTCACCCAGCCGTCGGTTTGATGTACCTTTTTATCAGGGCCATAATAACCGCCATCCACATCGCTGTAAATAGTAGGAGCCAGCATGCTATGGTACAAAGCTGTATAGAAATTGGTGAGATCGTCAACATTACTTCCCTCAACCTTGATCTTACCCAGCTCCCGGTTCCAGCGATCTGCCGCTTCCCGGTGATAACGATCGAAATCCTCGTGGGAAGCTTCGGCAAGCAGATTCTTTTCTGCACCTTCCATGCTTACACCTGATATTGCCGTACGTACCAGTATCTCATCGTTTTGCTGTGTTGTAAAATCAAATCTACCCACATAGGCAGTTCCCATCCATTTCTTATCGGCCGGATTAATAACAGATGTAGTATCGAGTTTGTATCCTTCAAACGGTTTAGAAAATTTGGAAACAAAATAAATGCGTTGTCCACGTGCCCAACCCTCAGAATAACGATAGCCGCGGATGGTCACAGAATCGACCACCTCTATCTTCGAGTTGGTTGTAAAATCCCAGTTCATGGCTTTGGCCAAATTCAAATAAACAGATGCATCGGCCTTTGGAAACGTATATTTCTGAATTCCGCAACGTTCTGTGGCAGTCAGTTCTACATTAATATTATAATCTTTCAGCAAAACCCGGTAATATCCCGCCGAAGCAGCTTCGTCGTTATGCGAAAACAGGGAGTGAATTCCCAAAGGAGCCGGAGCCTCTTTAACAGGGTGCGTTACCGGCATAAAGGAGATATCATATAAATCGCCGGCCCCGGTTCCGGAGAGGTGCGTATGACTGAATCCGGCAATGGTACTGTCCGGATAAAAATAGCCTGCGATACGGTCCCAGCCCGGCAATCCGTTATCCGGACTAAGCTGCACCATTCCAAAAGGCACCTGGGCCCCGGGATAGGTATTACCCGTAAAATCGGTTCCGATAAACGGATTCACATATTTCACGTAATCGGCTTTCAATCTCTTTTCGGAAGCACAGCCTTGCAACACACAAATAATCAAGGTCAGAAGAAAAATTTGTTTCATTAAAATAAGCAGGTTACATTATTAATAAAAAAAGAGACGCACACTGTGGTTGCGTCTCTTTCATAATACATTTTTACAGATTAACTATTAATCTTCGTCCTCCTCAACTACCGGATCTTTCTTTACAAAGAAAGCACTCAGTTCGTACAGGAAGTAGAGCGGAATAAATACGATACTCAAAGTAAACGGGTCACTACTTGGTGTTATAAACGCAGCCCCCACTAATAACGCTACTACGGCATGTCTTCTGTACTTATGGAAGAAAGACTTGTGCAATAGTCCGATTTGTGAAAGTAACCACGACACCAAAGGCATTTCAAATACGATCCCCATGATAAATACCAACATCAGGAAATTATCCATATAGGAATCCAAAGACACCTGCTCCGTAATGGCCGCACTTAGCTCGTACGTTGCTAAAAAACGCAAGGTCATCGGGAATACTAAGAAGTAGCCAACACAACAACCAATAAAAAACATGATGGTCCCAAAAAAGAAAACCCAACGTACATTCTTTTTTTCGTTTTCGTACAAAGCCGGACTAATAAATCTCCATACTTCGTACATCATGTAAGGGAATGCCAACAACACCGCTAACCAAAAAGAGGTAGTCATGTGTGTGAAAAACTGAGAAGCCAGCTTGATGTTAACGATCTTCACTTCGAAGGAATCGTTACAAAAATCGGGCAACATAGAAAATTGCGAGCTAAGCTTGCACATTTCCCTGTACACAATAAAATCGGAAGTACACGGAGCCATAATTACATGGTCAAACAAGTAAGGCATTACCGCAAACCCTCCGATTGCAAATACAAAAAGAGCTAAAACAGTCCGAAATAAAGTCCAACGAAGTTCTTCCAGGTGGTCCCAGAAAGACATTTCATCTTGTTGCATAGATCTTTATTTCTTATCGGTATCGTCCAACTTAATATCGTCTTCCAGTCCTTTTACACCGTCTTTAAAGTTTTTCACGCCCTTACCGATACCCTTCATTAATTCTGGAATTTTCTTTCCACCAAAAAGAAGCAATACGATAATTGCAATGATAATAATTTCACCTGTTCCTAAATTTCCAAGAAATGCTAAGTTGTTCATGATATGTATGATTTAAATTAAACTTGTCTGTTTACAGGGGCAAAGATACTATTTGAAATGAATACTCCACTCTTTATTCTAAATTTATTACCTTTGCGCGTCTTAAAAAACTAAAATAAAGAAAAGATGAAAGCGTATGTATTTCCCGGACAGGGTGCCCAGTTTGTTGGAATGGGGAAAGATCTTTACGAAAATAATCCTCTTGCAAAGGAGATGTTCGAAAAGGCCAATGAGATTCTCGGATTCCGTATTACCGATCTGATGTTCGCCGGAACAGACGAGGATCTGAGACAAACCAAGGTTACACAACCTGCTATATTCCTTCACTCGGTTATTCTTGCAAAAACATTGGGAGACCAGTTCAAACCAGACATGGTTGCAGGTCATTCCCTTGGTGAATTCTCTGCTTTGGTAGCAGCAGGAGCACTATCTTTCGAAGACGGACTTGTACTTGTATCCAAACGTGCATTAGCCATGCAAAAAGCATGCGAAGCAACCCCTTCAACCATGGCTGCGGTTTTAAATTTACCTGATGCCACCGTAGAAGAGATTTGTGCTACCATTACCGACGAAGTCGTAGTTCCTGCCAATTACAATTGTCCGGGACAAATCGTTATTTCCGGATCTGTTCCGGGAATTGATGCGGCTTGCGAAAAGATGCTGGCTGCAGGCGCAAAAAGAGCCCTTAAACTAAAGGTTGGAGGCGCTTTCCACTCTCCATTGATGGAGCCGGCCCGTACAGAACTGGCTGAAGCTATTGAGCAGACCAGTTTCAACAAGCCTGTTTGTCCGGTATACCAGAATGTAAACGCGAAACCGCAGACAGATCCTGTTACAATCAAAGAAAACCTGGTTGCACAGCTCACAGCTCCGGTACGCTGGACTCAGTCGGTCGAAAACATGATTGCCGATGGTGCGGTTAAATTTACAGAAGTAGGACCGGGCGCCGTATTACAGGGATTAGTTAAGAAAGTAAACAAAGAGGTTGAAACCGAAGGAATTCAATAATTCAGACCTTTTCTCATAAAAAAAGCCGGCTTGATACAAGCCGGCTTTTTTATTCTATCTGTCTATTCTTTATTTTGCATAACTTACAGAACGGGTTTCACGGATTACCGTGATCTTAACCTGACCCGGATAGGTCATTTCATCCTGAATCTTCTTAGCGATTTCATTTGACAGGTTTTCGGTGGCAGCATCATCAATCTTATCTGCACCTACGATCACACGTAATTCGCGACCGGCCTGGATAGCATAGGTCTTCATTACACCCGGATACGACATAGCCAGTTGTTCCAAGTCATTCAAACGTTTGATATATGCTTCAACAATCTCGCGGCGGGCTCCAGGACGGGCTCCCGAAATTGCGTCACAAACCTGTACGATAGGAGCAAGCAATGAGGTCATCTCCACTTCGTCGTGGTGAGAACCAACGGCGTTACAGATATCCGGTTTCTCTTTGTATTTTTCGCAAAGCTTCATACCTAAAATTGCGTGTGGCAATTCCGGTTCGTCATCCGGCACTTTACCAATATCATGCAACAAGCCGGCACGTTTCGCTTTTTTGGGATTCAAGCCCAGTTCGGAAGCCATAACCGCACATAAATTGGCAGTTTCGCGTGCATGCTGCAATAAATTCTGTCCGTATGATGAACGATATTTCATCTTACCAATCAAGCGGATCAGCTCCGGATGCAAACCATGTACACCTAAATCGATGGCAGTACGTTTACCTGTTTCGATAACCTCTTCTTCCACCTGTTTTTTAACTTTGGTAACCACCTCTTCAATACGTGCAGGGTGAATACGTCCGTCCTGTACCAATTGGTGCAAAGCCAGACGGGCTACTTCACGACGAATCGGATCAAATCCTGAAAGAACAATAGCTTCGGGGGTATCATCCACCACGATTTCGATACCGGTTGCAGCTTCCAATGCACGGATGTTGCGACCTTCGCGACCGATAATGCGGCCTTTGATCTCGTCGGAGTCGATATGGAATACAGTAATCGAGTTTTCAATGGCGGTTTCAGTGGCAACACGCTGTATTGACTGAACCACAATTTTCTTAGCTTCCTTATTAGCTGTCATCTTAGCCTCTTCCACAATCTCGCTGATATATGCCGTAGCCTGCGACTTAGCCTCATCTTTCAATGATTCGATCAGTCGTTCCTTGGCTTCATCTGCCGATAATCCGGAAATAGTCTCAAGATGCTCAACCTCCTTCTGATGGAGTTTTTCAAGATCCTGTTTCTTCTTTTCGATAATTTCGAGCTGCGAATTCAAGTTCTCTTTAACAACATCAAGTTCGTTGTTCTTACGTTGTAATTCCTCTTGTTTCTGGTTGATTGTAAGCTCCTTTTGTTTCAATTTGGCTTCAATCGACTGAATTTTAGAATTACGTGCCGAAACCTGCTTTTCCAAGTCGGCTTTCAGATGTAAAAACTTTTCTTTTACTTCCAGTAATTTATTCTTTTTTATTACTTCAGCCTCTTTTTCAGCGTCCAGAAGTATCGCATCATACCTGGATTTGAAAAGGAAACGGATACCCAACCATGTGATTAGCCCCCCAATAAAGAAGGTCACAATTGAAAGTCCTATGATTATATACATTTCCATTAAACTAATTATTTATTCGTTTATATATAGATACAAAAAAAGCACTGCCGGTATATGAAACCATACACAGGAGTGCGGAAACTCTTCTTATTCTCATCAATTACCGATTGTTCAGATACCCATCGATTTCGTCTCCGAGTTCTCTCATCTTCTCTGCAAAAGGACTTGTATCATTCCGGTCCTCAAGCTGAAGATTCGACATCGACAACTGTAATGTAACCATGGCTAACAAATCTTTCACGTCCACATCGGACTTGTTAAATCTATTCCGATACTGAAGCATCTTATTGCGGATCTGCTTTGCTGCTTCCCGCGCCAGCTGCTCATCACTCCGGTCTATCCATAAACCGTAAGATCTATCGGCTATATCTACATGTATAAGAAACTTATCGTCCATCGCTTCTATTCATTTAATAGTGCAATGCACTTATCTACTTCCCGCACTAACCTTGATAACCGCGTTTTGGCACTCTTAATCTCTCCCTCTTTAACGGAGACAACCCGTGCCGTAAGCAGGTTATTGCATTTGATTGCCAACTCTTCCGAACGAAGAATTTCTTGCTGTAATTCGGACTCTTTCAGTTCCAACAATGCTCTAAGCCTGTCCAACTCCTCTCTCTGTTCATCGCACAAAGACATCAATTGTCTGACTTTAGATTCAAAAACAGCTATCAATTTTACTTGTTCTTCGGTCATTTCGCACCAAATTCTACACAAAAGTAACCTTTTGGATTGAATTAAACAACAACTGTATCAATTATTTTACGACTAAATCAATTTGTAAAATACAAAAGGCCGTTCAATCATATCGAACAGCCCCTCTTTCCTTTGTTTGATCGCACTTATTTAAATAAGTGAGACCATCAAATTGGCATCTTCCTCTTCGAAAGCAATTTTATTTTCCTTAGCAAGCCAGCCAAAAGCGGCATATAACTCTTTGTCGGTTTTTATTTTTGTTGCTTTCTTAATGGACTTTACATCCATACGCCCGCCTTCGTTCAAAGCGTTCCACACAAGACCGGCATTCATACCAATAGATTCAATCATGTTCACTAATTTTGATTAATAATAAGGATAATACTACAAATGTATA
>NZ_JBFWMI010000038.1:0-15249 GCF_050251695.1 Macellibacteroides sp. | reverse complement strand
AATGGACTTTACATCCATACGCCCGCCTTCGTTCAAAGCGTTCCACACAAGACCGGCATTCATACCAATAGATTCAATCATGTTCACTAATTTTGATTAATAATAAGGATAATACTACAAATGTATATATATATTTGATATTAAAACGAAATAATATGCTTTTTAGCATAAAACAGCCTATAATTTAACATTATCGAAGTATTTATTCAACAAACATCACAATTCGATTACAAAACAGGCGATATCATTTCAATCTGAATATTGCGTGCAGTTGCGTACTTTTCAAGCAGATCCGTTGCATATGCAACAGCCTCCATTAATCTCTCTTCTCCGGAATACCCGTTGATTATCATCAGAAGCTTTGTGGTAGAGAGATCGATTTTAGTGCGCTCTTCGTCACTTGTAGGAGTTCCTATACCACCCTGCCCGTCGCGGTAGACCGGAAGCCCCTCTATGTTTAAAGGGCCACGGCCAATTCCAGTAAATAATTCATCCGCTTGCCCTACGCCTAAAATAAGATCTCCTTTTATTTTTCCGGCATCAAAACCACCGATGGAATAACCTGTATGGATAGAGACCAGGTTGATAAGATCCACCAATGTATCTATTTTGTAAAGCGGATATCCCTTCAGAATCCTCCGGCACAAAGCTTCTGCCGAAGGGCGGTAGCGGTTCGGATCTTTTCCCAGCTTCTTGTAGGCCTGCCGGGTTTCATATATTGGGATTCTCCGGGCAATCTCTTCCATGCGCATGGATAAGCGCAAAGACTCTTCCTCTGCTGCTATTTCTTCCCATAAAGCTTCATCCGATGATGTATTAACCACATCACAGGAAATAATCCCCAGATGTAACCGGGGGCATGCCTGATAGATCTGTTCCGATACCGATATATTCATTCTTGTAAAGTATTTGTCAACTGTATGCCACTCAGCATGCGTCCGCTGTTAAAACCCAGCCTCCGCGCAGAAAAAAACAGGTTCGTGTCTGAAAAAGTACATAAACCGGCTTCGTTTATCTTCGTTGGGGAAACACCTGCCTGCAGCAGTTGCAAGCGGCTGGCTTTACTTAAATCGAGGTGTAATTTCCCTGTCTGTACATTTCTGCGGCTAAACTCTTCCACCGGCAGACCAGCTCCGATAAATGAATCTGCAACCTCTTCGCCCACTTCAAAAGCTTCCATACCGATACAGGGACCAATTCCTGCCAGCACAGCTTCGGAGTTGCAACCGTACTCCTTCTCCATAAAACGAATGGTTTTAAGAACAATCTGTTGTACCGTTCCCCGCCAACCGGCATGAACGGCAGCCACCACCTTTTTTACAGGATCGTATAGCAAAACAGGAACACAATCGGCAGTAGTAACCCCCAGACAAATTCCGGGCACGTCTGTAACCAGCGCGTCAACCCCATACAATAAATCCCGCCGGGCATCCTTATCAAGAAACAACGATGCTTCGGTAAGTTTTACTATGTTGTCTTCGTGACTCTGATAAGGCACAAACAACCGATCCGGTTCTATCCCCATCGATTGGCAGAGCAACAATCTGTTGGTACGCACTGTATCCGGATTATCACCACAAAAGTAGCCTGTGTTTAATCCCTGATAAGCTGCAGTACCCACTCCCCCGCAACGGGTTGTTATAAAATGAGAAATGTTGCAATCCTGTCCGAAGACAGGGAATTGCAACATTACAAGCTCTTTAATTTTGAGTAGATTCATCTTCTTCATCCCATTCATACTCGTCATATTCCTCCGGTTCCTCGTCCTCATCTTCAGGGAAAACGTAATCATCGTCGTCGTCAAACTGAAGGGCCGAAACATCCAGATTCTTATGAACAATACGTTCAACCTCGTGGAAAGTCTCTTTATTAAGCTCTTTCCACAACAAATCTTTTAAATCCATCAAACCCGAATTCGTTATGGAAGAGATAAACACATAGGGAACATCCGGCAAATCCTCTGCCAGGGCATCCATCAGCTCCTGATCCAGCATATCACTTTTGGTAATAGCCAGCACTCTTCGCTTACCGAGTAATTCGGGATTATATTTTACCAACTCATTGTGCAGAATATCATATTCCTTCTTTATATCATCCGCATCGGCCGGAATCATAAACAGCAACAAGGAGTTACGTTCGATATGTCTTAGAAAACGCAGTCCCAGACCTTTGCCTTCGCTGGCACCTTCAATAATACCGGGAATATCAGCCATTACAAACGAACGGCCGTCGCGGTAACCTACAATACCCAGGTTAGGTTCGAGCGTGGTGAACGGATAATCTGCAATTTTGGGCTTGGCGGCAGAAACTACAGACAGTAAAGTAGACTTACCGGCATTGGGAAATCCAACCAATCCCACATCCGCCAACAGCTTAAGCTGCATAATCACCTTCCGTTCCTGAAACGGCTCGCCGGGCTGTGCATAACGCGGAGCCTGATTGGTAGAGGTACGGAAATGCCAGTTACCCAGACCGCCCCTACCGCCTTTCAGCAGCATCACCACCTGTCCGTCGGACGTTACATCGCATATAAACTCGCCCGTTTCGGCGTCATACACTACCGTACCGCAAGGCACATCGATGTAGCGGTCTTCGCCATCTTTTCCAAAACTTTTCTTGGCACCGCCGCCGTTTCCGTGAGTTGCCATCACATGGCGCTCAAATTTGAGGTGAAGCAGTGTCCAGTAATTCCGGTTACCCCGGAGATACACATGACCTCCTCTCCCTCCATCGCCTCCGTCGGGACCTCCTTTCGGAATATATTTCTCGCGGCGAAAGTGAGAAGACCCTCTTCCACCCTTTCCAGAGCGGCAATAGATCTTTACATAATCTACAAAGTTCGATTCAGCCATTGTTTAATTTATTTAGCTCCGTCAATTGCAACTTTAATACGACCAAAGATATCTTCGATTGTACCCATACCCTTTACAGCTTTGTGTTTTCCTTCTTCTACATAATAAGCAGCCAAAGGAGCTGTCTGGTTGTGATACACATCCAATCTTGATTTAATAGTTTCCAGGTTATCGTCCGAACGACCCGAAATTTCACCACGTTTAAGCAAACGCTGGATCAGTTCGTCTTCTTCAACCTGAAGATCGATCATAACAGAAACATCTGTTCCACGTTCGTTAAGCATCACCTTCAGCGCCTTTGCCTGAGGAATAGTACGGGGGAAACCGTCAAAAATAACACCTTTAGAATCTTTTTTGCTGTCCAAAACCTTGGCAAGCATATTAATGATCAGTTCGTCCGGAACAAGCTGACCTTTTTCGATATAGTCTTTCGCTATTTTACCCAGCTCAGTTTCTCCTTTGATTTCGCCACGCAAAACATCTCCGGTTGAAATATGATCCAACGCATACTCCTTAATAATCAATTCGCTCTGCGTACCTTTTCCTGAGCCCGGTGCGCCAAAAATTACAACGTTCAACATACTCTTTATTCTTCTTTATTATATATTTTGAATTTCCTTATTTTCCTGGCTCCACGATCTTGTAGATATCGCGGTACATACGTCCCAGTTCATCATAATCCAGACCGTACCCAACAATAAAATCGGTGGGGATGGACAATCCAACATAATCGGGTATCAATTTGCACTGCATAGCTTCGGGTTTAAACAACAGCGTGGCCAGCTTCACATCGGCGGCTCCGGCATTGTGCAGTTTATTCATTACAAATTCCATGGTAAAACCTGTATCGATGATGTCTTCCATCAACACCACGGTACGTCCTTCCACCGGTACCTGTATGGGCATAATCTCATTGATTTCGCCGGACGATGAGGTCCCTTTATAGGATGAATAGCGTGCAAACGTGAGCTGATACGGACCATTTAGCTCCTTCATCAGTTCGGCTGCAAACATAAATGCACCATTTAACACTCCAACAAACAAAGGATCTGTTCCTTTAATGTCTTCTTTTATACGAACAGCCATGCCTTGTATGGCTTCCTTGATTTTACTCTCCGGAATAAACAGTTCAAATTCTTTATCTTTAAGCCGAATCCTATTCATATGTCGTTTTTGTTACGAGACGACAAATGTACAACTTTTTCGCCGAAGCACAAAAAAGTGTAGCATGATAGCAAAGTTTGTTATACTTTTGTATGTCGATTTATGTCAGATACATTAAAATTATGATGAAAATATTTCCTACAAATATCATTAAAGAGCTTGATCAGTATACGATCCAGAACGAGCCCATCAATTCCGCCGATCTGGTTGAACGTGCTGCAAGGGTTTTTGTACATGAGTTCTGCCGTCGTTATTCCAAACAGACACAACTGATTGTGTTTGCCGGTCAGGGTAACAATGGAGCGGATGCCCTGGCCATCGCCCGTTTACTGCTTGACGAAGGTTACCGGCTTAAAACCTATCTGTTTAATCCAACCAACCACCTTTCGTACGATTGCGAGCTTAACAAACAGCGGCTGCTTGCCATGGCCAATATCGACTTTACGGAGGTAGTGGACGATTTTATTCCGCCGGTACTTACCAGCCGCGATGTGGTGATAGACGGACTGTTCGGATCGGGACTGAACCGTCCTCTTACAGGAGGTTTTGCTGCGGTAGTGAGATACATCAATCAATCTGAAGCGACTGTAGTTTCTATCGACATACCTTCCGGACTCTTTGGCGAAGACAACCGCACCAATATTCCATCGGCCATCATTCAGGCGCACACCACGCTTACCTTTGGTTTTCCTAAGCTTGCATTTATGCTGGCAGAAAACGAAGTATATGTAGGCGAATGGAAAGTATTGGACATCGGTACACATCCGCAGATTGTGGAGGAGACTCCGGCCGACTTTATGTATCTGCTTGAAGAAGACATTTCGCCGGTTTTCGGGCCCCGCAATAAATTTTCACACAAAGGCACCTTTGGTCATGCCCTGCTTATTGCCGGCAGCAAAGGGAAGATGGGTGCGGCTCAGTTGGCCGCCAAAGCCTGCCTGCGGAGCGGTGCGGGTTTACTGACCGTGCATGTACCCGCCAAAGGGGGTAACATCCTGCAAACAGCCTTTCCGGAGGCAATGCTCAGCTTCGACAATAATGCAGAACATTTTTCGTCCGTACCCGATTCGGGATCTTACTCGGCTGTAGGGATCGGCCCGGGATTAGGTCAGCACATGGATTCTGCCGCTGCCTTCGAACGTTTGCTTCAGCAAAAAACGAAAGCACTGGTCATCGATGCCGATGCCATTAACATGCTGGCGTCCAACAATGAATTGATCAAGAAGGTTCCGCCCCTCAGCATCCTCACCCCCCACCCTAAAGAATTCGACCGTATTGCAGGCGAAAGCAGTACCTCTTACGAGCGTCTGCTCAAAGCCCGGGCTTTTGCCATGGAGCATTCCTTGTGTATCGTACTTAAGGGAGCCTATACGGCGGTATGTTCGCCCGAAGGAAACGTATATTTTAACTGCACCGGTAATCCGGGAATGGCCACAGCCGGAAGCGGAGATGTGCTTACGGGAATCATACTTAGTCTTCTAGCTCAGGGAATTAGTCCGGTTACCGCAGCAGTATCGGGCGTATTCCTTCATGGAACGGCTGGCGACCTTGCCGCGGTTTATCGTTCGGAAGAGAGTATGATTGCCAGCGATATGATCGAAATGCTTGGCAAGGCATTTAAGCAGATTAGAAATTATTAAGAGTAAAAAAATGAACAGTTTTTCGACTGATTATTTGAACTTTACTCTTGCTTCTTACAAAAAAATGAATAGTTTTGCAAATTAGTTTTAGTATATAAAACATTTGAATCATGAAAAATTTCATCCTTATAGCGGGTCTGATGTTCTCTTTTTCTATGACAGCCCAGACTAAAGTGGTAAAAATGAACGCCGTTAAGAGCAACAATTTCGGTGTTGCTTATTCGCTTCCGCTTACAACATTTACGATAGACGCTGAAGTTACTAAAATTACAAGCAAGGCCGGTCCTTATTATAAATATGCCGAGAAATACCTGGGCGTTAAAGATGTTATTACCGAAGACAAGGTGGTTTTTCAACTTGACAAGGTAACATTGGAAAACAAGGGAATTCCGGATAAGGAAAACTCGTACATGGTTGAATTTAAATCGGGTACCACAGCTCCCTTTGTCTATCTTACGGAAGAGGGTCTGATCTGTTCCATCAATGCAGAGGTAGACGAAAGTATATTCAGTGCCGACTCTACCAAAAAGAAAAAAGTGGTTCCTGCCGGTATCAACTCCACCTCTGTGCTTTCAGAAGAACTTCTGATGGCGGGATCTACAGCCAAACAGGCAGAAGTAGCAGCCAAACAAATCTATCGCATACGTGAAAGCCGCCTCAATATACTAACAGGCGAAGCTGATAACCTGCCACCCGATGGCGATGCCATGAAACTGGTTATCGAACAGTTGGAACAACAGGAAAAAGCGCT
The DNA here is from genome assembly GCF_050251695.1 of Macellibacteroides sp. Classification (NCBI taxonomy): domain Bacteria; kingdom Pseudomonadati; phylum Bacteroidota; class Bacteroidia; order Bacteroidales; family Porphyromonadaceae; genus Macellibacteroides; species Macellibacteroides sp. The sequence continues at coordinate 8,842 of NZ_JBFWMI010000038.1, read as the reverse complement.
CACCAATCTCTTTACCGGGGTGGTGACCAAAGAATCGTTGCAAAAACAATTCACCATACAGCCTACCGGCAACATGGAAAAAGAAATCCTGTTCCGCTTTTCGGAACTGATGGGAATTGTGGATGCCGATAATCTGGGAGGAGCTCCTGTATACATCAACCTTACGGCTACCGAGAAGGCTCCCGTACTGGATCCTAAAGAGGCTGAAAAGAAACTCAAAAATATGAAAGGCATTATCTACAATCTGCCTGGCAAAGCCACAATAGAGATAAAAATGAACAACAAGACCCTGTACCAGGGAGAACACCAGGTAACACAATTTGGTAGTCAGGAGTCGCTCGCACCTTCCATGTTTGAAGACAAGAAAGCGCCTGTAAAGGTTTATTTCTACCCGCAGACCGGTGCCATCAAACAGATCATTCAATAATTATAAACTTAATACGTAACGACGCATGTTTAAAGGACATCCTAAAGGATTAATTATCGCCTCTATTGCCAATATGGGTGAACGCTTCGGCTTTTACACCATGATGGCGATCCTGTTGCTATTCTTACAGGCTAAATTCGGACTCGATCAGGTTGAGGCCGGAAGTATTTATTCTACGTTCTATTTTTTGATCTATGTACTCGCGCTGGTAGGTGGCTTTGTAGCCGACCGATGGTTGGGACTTGGTAAAACCATTTTTTCGGGTATCGTACTTATGTTTCTGGGATACATCGTTATTGCCATTCCCGGAACCGGACTTTACCCGGTATTGGGTGGATTGCTGATTATCGCCTTGGGTAACGGTTTGTTTAAAGGAAACCTGCAGGCTCTTGTTGGTAACCTGTACGACGATCCTAAATACAGTCAGCTTCGCGACCGTGCATTCAGTATCTTCTATATGTGTATCAATATCGGTGCTATTTTTGCTCCCCACGCTGCTACGGGTATTCGTAACTGGTGGCTAGCTCAGCACGGACTGTCTTATAACGGTGCACTTCCTAAAATGTGCCACGACCTTATTAACGGCAAACTGGGAGACACCTCTGTGATGCAGAACCTTGCCAACGAAGTAAGCGGTGGCACTGCTGTAACAGACCTTACCGTATTTGCCAATACCTACCTGGATGTATTTAACACCGGCTATCATTTTGCATTTGCCATTGCCGCCTGTTCAATGCTTATTTCCATGTTGGTCTATACGTTTGCTAAAAAATACCTTGCACCGGGCGATGTTACTGCTGCACAGCAGGCCACAGCCGCTGCTGCAAGTGGCGTTAAAATAGAAAAGATGCCTTGGATCGAGGAGAAGAAACGCCTTATCGCACTCGGTCTGGTATTCCTTATCGTAATTTTCTTCTGGATGTCGTTCCACCAGAACGGAGTTACACTTACTCTGTTTGCCAGAGACTACACAGAAACACATGTAGGTCCGGGAACCAGCCTTATCTTCAATATCTTCTCTCTGATGGGTATTGCAGCCGGTGTAGGTGGATTGATTGTTGCTTTCTCTAAAACCAGGATGTTGAATCGTATCATCGGCGTGATTGCCTTCGTTGCCGGTACAGCTATTGCCATCAACTTCTACAATGAATTTGTTGCTGCTAACGGATCACCTATCTCTCCCGAAATTTTCCAATCCTTCAATCCGTTGTTTGTTGTAACACTTACACCGGTAGTGGTTGGATTCTTTGCTTGGTTGAATAAGAAAGGTATCGAGCCTTCAGCTCCCCGTAAAATCGGTATCGGTATGTTTTTGGCTGCCGCTTCATTCCTTATCATGATTGTAGGTTCACTGGGACTGGTTGCTCCAAAAGATCTTGCCGAAGGAACAGATGCCGAACGTGCATCGGCCTATTGGTTGATTGCCACCTATTTCTCGCTGACTATCTCCGAGCTGTTCTTAAGTCCGATGGGTATCTCCTTCGTTTCGAAGGTTGCTCCTCCCCGTTTCAAGGGACTTATGCAAGGAGGTTGGTTGTGTGCCACCGCATTGGGTAACCAGTTACTGGTAATCGGTACAATTCTTTGGGGTAAAGCCGAAATCTGGCAGGTATGGGTATTCTTTACCGTATGCTGTATCATTTCCGGATCAATTATCTTCGCCCTGATGAAGAGACTGGAAGCAGTAGCCAAGTAATTCCGTTTTTTATGTGATTAAACTGTATTGCTATAACGATAAAGGAGATGTTTCAGACAGAAACATCTCCTTTTTTTATCTCTCAGACTTCCATTCCCTCTTCCCCGCAGGCTTACCCTATAGAATCTGCTACGTCATTGAAGAATCTCTGATTCCGCTGTCCATTCCTCTGCTAAATACATCCTATTTATCTCGTCACTATATCTATTTGTTTCATTCTTTATGTTTGAAAATTTCCAAGGTATATAATCGGCGCAAATACTAAGCCAAACAACTCTTACACAACGACATATAATATTTTTCATTTAAGAGAACAAATCGTTTGACATATGTCGAAATCGATTTTGACATATGTAGAAATGCATTACGACAGTTGTCAAAATGCATTTTGACAGCTGTCGAACGAATTCGACTCTTAAGTCTTTTACTTTAATTACAGGCATGAAAGAATTTCTTTACTTAAGAGATTCATTTATTTATAAACGGGAAATGTAAATCATCTTCACGACACTTTTCAAACCAGCAAACGGCACTGTTGTATTCAACACAAAAGAGTAAAAGAGGAATACAACTCAAAAAAATAATACATGACAGATGACAGATGAAAAGGATCTGTCACACAGCATCTGTCATTGTCAGAAGCCGCTTCAACAAAAGGATCTGACTGCAAAAATGATAGATGACAGATTGTTTTGTCAAAAACAGTTTTTAATTGAAATAACTAAAATAACTTAATTATCAAATATTAACAAATTGGATCATCCGATTAATATTAAATTATTATATGTTTGTAATTAATAATCCTACAAGAGGAGTAAAGATTCAAGGAACGAATTCACCTCATTTTAATACTTATAACTTATGAAACAAAAACTATTTTACTTACTTTTAATTTTACCTCTTTCACTTCTTTCATGCGGAAACGATGACACTAACCCGGACGATTATCATCATCCCTATGGCTATATGGAAGGAACATTCCCCAATGCAACATTAGGACGTAATTTAATTTTGGTACTCAACGGTGATACGTTGAATAACAAGAATGTGCAATTTGTTTCAAAGGGTAGTTCAGAAAAACCGCAAGCTGTTTTAACGTTGTTAAATACAATAAACGGTGAAGCAAAAACCGAGATTGTAACTGATCTTGTAAAAGCGACAAATCCTGACAACGACGAATTAATAAGACTAAAGTTTGAAGGTATTTATTCCACAAAATCGCATTCCGTAAAATATTCTGGATATATAGAACCGATGGTACTATCCATAAATCTGGAAGAATAAAAGTCTGATTAAAATACTATAGATACAAACCTGTGAAGGAAAAGCATACTCCTTCACAGGCGTATGTATTTGCTGGTTTTGACGTTAAAGAATTTACATCATTTATATTTCAAAATACTGATATTCAGCCTTGAAAAGCAGAAATACAGACATACTTATTACCTATCACATAGCAAGACATAGAATTTTGTATTTTCGGCTGAAAGCAAGCGGGTTACAAGAATAAAATTCTCGATAGGTAACGATTTAGAAACGAGCTAACCTCGTTTATTTGTACCATTTTCACACTACACAAAGAACGACTTACGGGGGACGAAGATACAGATTTCAAATCTGGTTCACAATTATATTACAATATTCTTATCATACTAGAAACTTCAAACTATACAAATAAGTAATTTTCTCTTGTTCAAGTCTTCGCCCATTTTCTTTTAAAAACTCATACATACAAATTTCACTTGCATCAAGATTTGATAATTTAGGAGGATTAGCAACCTTGTTTTCAACGCTCATTTCTTTAAATTGTTCATAAGTACTCATATCCATCATTATAGATTTTGTATTTGGGAGATAGCCCTTTAATTGAGACAATATTTGAAATCCGTAAATATCAATATCACCCCAATAAAAAATAGATTTTGACTGTAGCCAATTTACATTTTTCAAAGTATTGATTGCAAATCCTTTTCCAAATATAACAATGGCATTTTTAATTGTTGGCAATGTAAGAAAATTCATTTCATTTTCTGTGATATAAATCTTTGAGCAATCCAAATCAAGAGTTCTCAATTCGTCCTCTGTGATAGAAATATCAGTTAATCCAGAAAAATATTTATTTGCAATGTCAGGGTCTATTATTCTAATCCTGATTTGTACAGGCTTACATTTTAAGCCAAATCGTTTTTCGAAAACTCTCTCATTCTGATCTTGAATATGATTATGAATCAATATATCCAATAATGATTGGATGATTGCCTTGTTTTCTTCTATAAATTTTGTATGGATTTCAATCGGCAATTGCCGTATATATAAATCAGGATTGGGATTGGAAATGAAATATCTACATACCTTGAGTATTTCATTCCATCTTTCAGAATTAGCGGTAATTGAAAATGGATTGTTTTGGCACCAATTAAGGAGTTGAGGAAATTCAGAAGTGATTTGCAATACATTTTTCTTAAATAAAGCAACTTCCTTTTCTTTTCCAATAAATTTCAAATAATTATCTTCGCATTCAAACGTGAAAGATTGAGGTAGGCTCTGTACACCATGTTTCTTGGTATTAATCGTTTCATAATGGATAGAGTATCCATAGGGTTTTCGATCTGTAGAACAAGAAATCAATTCATTCAGTTCCTCTTTCATTTTAATAAAATCTTCCGACGGCTTTTTATTGGAACGAATTTGCCTCGGAAAGAAACTTTGATTTGCTTCTATAAGCGACTGTAAATACTCTTTATACAAGGTATTTGCTTTTTTCTTTATTTCAGAAACTGTTATCATGATTGTGCTGCAATGTATTTTTGCCTTTCAGTTTGAAACTGCAAAATAGGAAGGTCATAAATAACTGCATTTCGATTACTTTCTCTTTTTACAAAATGAACTGCAGAGATATATGGTTCAATAACTCCTGTTTGAGTATCTGGAGTAACACATAACAGCTGTAAGTGTAATTGTTTACAAAGCTGCATTAAATAATTTGCTTTTTCCGTATCTTGATTGCTGAATGATTCATCAATACAAATGAAACGAAAAGAATTTGTATTTCGACCTGTTTGACTAATCCCAAATTGATAAGCAATTGCCGAACCTAAAATAGTATATGTCAATTGGGCTTTTTCTCCTCCTGAAAGCTTACCGGTACTGTCATAAGTTCTATAAATGCTTTTATCTTCTCTGCGCAATTCTTTGGCGCTAAAATTCAACCAATTTCTGACATCGGTAACGTACCGGCGTTCATTTTCATTATTTGAAAGAGTTTCTATCAAAGACTTTATTTTCAAAAAACTCTTCTCCAGTATTTGATCTTCTTTTGTAATCAGATACTCTGCCATGTTGGGTTTCCATTCTTTAAGATTCAACCTGAATTGGCGGATTTTCTCTGAATTGTCCTTTTTTATATCCAAAAATATATAGGTTTCAGGATTAGGACGGAAATTGATCTTTTCTAAAGAATTATTCAGCGCCTCAATATTCTCTCTGATATTCTCCTCCTGTGTTTCCAGATGTGCTTGAAATTTAGTCATCCGGTCAATCATATCATTGTTGAGGTATTTTTTGAACCGCTCCTTGTATTCATATAATTGTTCATTCTTAATCCGATTATATAATTCAATATAGTCGGAAATAAATTCCAGATTCAAGGATAATTTATCCGTATCACTTTCCCAATCGGGAAATTTTCCTCGAAGCTCTTGGCTTGGCTTCTTAAATTCGATTAAGCATTCGGATAATTTATTTTCAGAAGACTTTATTTTGTTATTATTCTCATTTATATCTGAAAGTAACTTGTCTCTTATTTCTTTTTGTATTGATTCAAACGTCGATAATGTAAACTGTTTTGATTTTTCAAAACACGACTCGAAAAATGAAAATTGTTTTGCAAAATCCATATCAGAAAACTCAGATAAAGTTTGCTTGCATGTTATCAATTCTTTCCGATTGTTGTTACGCTTATCATCAATAAGCGTTCTGGTTGATTTGAAAGTATCTAAATGTTCATTCAACACTTTCAACTCATCAATTAATTCATTCAATTGTTTTTTGAGCGTTTCAACCCGATTATTGGTTTTTATTAATGCTTCTTTTTCTTCCGTGATTTTTTGAATAGAAACTACCATCTCTTGCCAGTTTATTTCTTGAAATTTTTCAAATCCAGACAACAGGATAGCAATTTCTTTTTCTTTATTCATTCGGTCATATTGACGTTCATAGGTTTTAACTTGCTTTTCAGCGGTTTTAATTTCTATGTCAATTTCGAAAAGAGTTTTTTGCGTAATCTTGATTTTTTCCTTATTATCCCAACCTAAAACAAAATGAGACTTGTCGAATACTTTTAAACGATCGTCTTTTTCATGCCGTCTGTCGTTTTTTATTAACCCCGAAGACGTCAAGGCTCGTTTATAAGTTTTGAACAAACTCAAATCATCGGTACAAACATAATCGAAGTGGGTTCGTATCTGATTTTCCAACCAATCGGCATATTCCGACTGCCTGTTGAGTTCCATTTTAGAAAACAGGCTGTCTTGGACGTCAGGGACAAATTGATTCAAAAAGTTTTCCTCTTTTATTCGTTGGTAAACAATTCGTCCTTTCAGGTTATTATCATTGACAAATTGGTTTACCTGATGATAAAATCGCTCAGGTACTATTAATTGCAAAGCAAAGTGGTGTAACACTTTTTCAATCGCAAATTCCCATTTGTTTTTTGCGTTGGTTCTTATTTGAAGCAATTCTCCTATAAATGGAATTTCTGTTTCTGTGGCTCCTGTTGCCTGCAAAATTTCCTGACGAATTTCTGCCACTCGCCCTGTAATATTATTTTTCTGTTTACGAAGAGTTTCTAATTCTGAGGCCTTTTCTGCATAATCATTATTGAGTCGCTTTACTTTTTCTTCTTCTAAAATACAAGAACGATGGACTTCAACAGCATCTTTTTCTAATGTTTGTTTTAGACTGTTTATCGTTTCTAATTGAGTGTCGAAATATTTTTCGTCAGGGTTTTCTTGTAGATTAATTTTACGAACAAGATTGTTGTACTTATCCAATAATCCTTCCCTGCGTTCTTTCTCTTTAGTTTGAGTTGAGATTCGCTTTTCTAACTCTGCTATTTGATTGCCGACTTCGTCTTGTTTTATTTCAACCATCAAGGTCGTTTTATCATCTTCCTTTTGTTGAATGATATCTGTTGAATCTTTTATTTTCAAGTCATAATCATTTAGCTCCCGCTCCTGTTTTTCAATTTCTTTTTCTAATAAATCTTGTTTTCGGGTAGTAAAATAAATGGGAGTTGTATTTTGCAGTTCGTCAAGTTCACGCCGTTTTTGATTCAACAATTGCAATTCTTTGTCCTTTTCAACAATCGGATTTAATAACCCTAACTGAGTTTCTGCTTTTAGGATTTGATTATGCGCTTTTACTAACGATTGAAATCCTTCTTTTAGAGAGAAAAACTCATCTTCTATGTTTGTTTCTTCCAACATATTCTTCCGGATAAAATCGTCCAGATTACCGAGCACTTTCAGACCAACAGTTTGACTGAAAAGAATAGACGCTTTTTCTGAACGCATACCGAAAAAACGGCGCATTGCTTCTGCATATTTCCCCGGAGAATCAAAGAACTCTACCAATTCTTTGGTTCCATATTTAGGATACTTTTGTTTCAAACGTTTTTTCCATAGACCATTGGCATCAAAAGGTATAAGGTCTTTTTCGATAGATAATTCTTTGTGAGATATAACAAAACTGCGCTTCATTTCAGAGCCAACAAACCATCGGGTTTGAGCAAGTGTTATAAATCGTTCTTCGTTTCGAAATACAGCCAAGATGATAGAATAAGTTTTGGTCTTATCGTGGCGCAGACGTTGAATTTCCCTTGTCTGTTCATATTCTGTTTCACCAATTTCGCCTAACACATACGATTCTTCCGATCGCTCATCTTTTGTATTTGCTCCTGATGCCTGATTGTAACGACGCATACGCCGTTCTGGTACCAAAAGGGTCAAAATTGCTTCCAAATAAGTTGTTTTACCCGCTCCATTGGCTCCTGTCAGTAGACTTGTGTTCCCCTCAGGAGATATACTGAATATTTGTTTATCAAATACGCCCCAATTGAATATTTCAACCCGCTGAAGTCGATAACCGGCTTCCGATGATTGAGTACTAAACAAACTATAATTGTGACTCATAATCGGTTAGTTTTTGTTTGAACTCAAACAACTTGTCTGCTGTAATTTTTGATTTGATAATACGGCGAACTTCATATTTTCTCTCATCGGGATATGGAGTGTCTTCTATTTTTTTAAGGAAATCCAGATTCAGCATGTCTTTTATCAAAGTGTCCAAATTTCTCAACAATTTAGCCTGATTTGATTTTTCTTTAAAAAATATTTCGATTCGTTCTCTGAATTGTTTATGTGTAATGTACAGATTCCGTGTTTCCGTATCCGTGATTTCAAATTCATCCAGCCATTCCCGAAGCAACACACAAAGCAATGTTTGCTCATATGTTAAAGGCATCCGTCGAATTAAGCCAATCGTTTTTCCTTCCTCGTCTTCTTTTTGCCTTAAAAATGCGTATCCGTCTTTTTCTTATAAATAACAGTTCAAAAGTATACCACCATTCCAATTGAAAAGTATACCAGCTAATCAGAAAAAATAGAGGCTAATGTCAGCACTTGATGGAGTGCAGGCGTAGCCGAAACGGAATCAAGTGC
>NZ_JBFWMI010000037.1:0-30012 GCF_050251695.1 Macellibacteroides sp. | reverse complement strand
GAGATTATATCGCCGTCTGCATCGTAATTAAAGAACCGCCGTATGCCGAACGGCATGTACGGTGGTGTGAGAGGTCGGAAAACAAAAGTAGGAAGAAAACTACTTTTGTTTTCCTCCTACTCGATTACCATTTAATATATTTTGCTTTCATGATAAAATCGTAATCGTACTTTATCGCTTCCAGGGGAGTCATATTGTATTTCTCCTGTTCTACATAGTAATCTTCCAACCCTGCTTTCTTTGCAACAGCAAACAATGCTTTGAAATCAACTTTTCCTTTACCCATCTCTGTACTACCATCGCCATCCAGATTTGCATCTTTCAAATGCCAGTTAGCGAAACGACCGGGGTATTTCTTGACATACTCATGGCACTGAAAACCGCCATGAACCATCTGGGCCGTGTCGATCTGAAAAGTAACCAGCTTGTTTTCAGTGTAATCCAGCAATACATCATATGGAATCTTACCCTCAAGCATTTTAAACTCCTCGATATGATTATGGAAAGCAAAGCGTAGTCCATTGTTGCGGGCAATTTCTCCCACTTTGTTAAACTGATCGGCCAGCCTTTTTACATCATCTATTGATTTAATATCTTTTGCAGGATATCCTGCCTGAACAATCCACTTACATCCTGCTTCGGCTGTATCGGCCGCATTCTGTTTCCAAAAATCCCATCCTTTGGTATCACCCATTGGAAGCAGTCCGCTTCCGGTGTGCGATCCGGTTAAGGAAGCGCCTAAATCAGAAAGGTATTTCTTAAATTCGGAAGGAGTTTTTCCATAAAACTTACCGTTACGATATCCTGCTGCTTCCAGCCGCTTATATCCGATTTCAATTACTTTGCGGATTGTTCCATCAAAATCCTTTTGCAAATCATCCCGTACGCTATACAATTGTAAACCGATGGCTTTTTCTTTAGGTGCCGATGCAGCCATAAGATCGTTCGGTAAAACACTCAGGGCAGTTAGCGCCACACCTGTTTTTAAAAAATCTCTTCGTGTAATCATATTAAATTTATTTCAGTTAAGTCGGAAGCCATAAAGGTAGAAAATATATTCTACTTTTGCATGAAAAATTATCATATAGAATGCAAGGGACTAAAAATCTGACAAGCGGACCCATTCACCGGCAACTTTTTAATCTGGCTGTACCTATTATGGGTACCTCCTTTGTGCAAATGGCATATAGCCTCACGGATATGGCCTGGGTGGGACGTCTTGGAAGCGAATCGGTTGCTGCTATCGGATCGGTAGGTATCCTTACATGGATGACAAACTCTATTTCGTTATTAAACAAGGTAGGATCTGAGGTGAGTGTCGGACAAAGTATCGGTGCTCAGAATGCCCCGGATGCCCGCAGCTATGCATCTCATAACCTCACTTTGTCTCTTATTATCTCAATTTGCTGGGGTCTGATCCTTTTTATCTTCGCAGAGCCTATCATGCAGATTTACAAATTGGAACCGGCTATCACAGCAAAGGCTGTCAACTACCTGCGTATTGTTGCTACGGCCTTTCCTTTTATATTTTTATCAGCTTCTTTTACAGGAATCTACAACGCATCCGGACAGAGTAAGATTCCCTTTATGATTAGCGGAATAGGCCTTTTGTTGAATATGATACTGGATCCGCTTTTTATCTTCGGATTCGGGTGGAATACGGAAGGAGCAGCTATTGCCACTTGGGTTTCTCAAGCAACAGTGCTTGGATTATTTATCTTCCGGCTTAAGAAAAGAAAAGAGGTGCTGGGCGGTTTTGCTTTCTTTACGAAGCTGGAAAGTCGTTTTGTAAAACGCATCTTCAAATTAGGATTGCCGGTAGCCATATTGAATACACTTTTTTCAATAATAAACCTTTTTATGGCCAGAACCGCCTCATTATATGGCGGACATATCGGATTGATGACTTTAACGGCGGGTGGACAGCTGGAGGCCATTGCCTGGAATACGTCGCAAGGATTCAGTACGGCACTCAGTGCCTTTGTGGCGCAGAACTATGCCGCGGGAAAGAACGACCGGGTTTTAGGTGCTTATGCAACGACTCTTAAGATGACAGCTGTCTTCGGAACATTTTGCACGTTGTTGTTTGTGTTTTGGGGCAGCGAACTTTTCTCATTGATTGTTCCCGATCCTCAAGCCTATAAAGCCGGAGGTGTCTTTTTACGGATCGATGGTTATTCCATGTTGTTCATGATGCTGGAGATCACCACACAAGGGCTTTTCTACGGAACCGGCAGAACCATCCCCCCAGCAGTAATAAGCATTGGATTCAATACGCTACGTATTCCGCTGGCCATGCTGCTGGCTTCCATAGGTATGGAGATTACAGGAGTCTGGTGGGCCATTAGTTTAACAAGCATTGCAAAGGGAATAACCTCGGCAGCTTGGTTTGCTGTATTAAAAAGGCGGATACTCGTTACAAAGGGAGACGATGACTAATCCGGTATACCCAGTTGGTGGCAAAACGACGGAAGTTAGTCTTTGCATAAGGCTCCATCAATAAATCACTTCTGAATTCTCTCATGATAAGCCAGGAGGACTGATTTACCCAATGCCGGAAAGTTTCGTTTGAACGGTGCGTGTCTGATAACGTGAGCAACTTATCCAGATCAAAGGTGCTGTTTGCCACTCCCGCGCCCGAAATCATCGCATCATGGGCATTACATACCTGCTCAATGTGAGTCGGCACCATTAATACCGGTTTGTTCAGGTACATAGCCTCACATACAGATTCAAACCCGGCTGTTGTGGCATACGCCTTGGCGCCAGCCATATATTGTACAAACTTTGCATCGTCCAATTGATGGAAACACAGCTTCTCATTTATTTCCACTGTTTGAGGGGCTCCCTTTTTATCCCAAAAAAAGTGCATGCAAACCTGTGGATGAGTTGTATGCCAAGCCTTCACCTCTTCACTGAATCCACTGTTCAGTATATATCCATGCAGATAATCACCCTGGGCGACTTTTGCTTCAATCACTTCATTCCTCAGGAGAGGCGGTACAACAACAATCCCTTTACGAGGAACTTCCCTCATTTTACGAAAAGAAAGTGCCAGCTTTTTTCTTGAGCCGATGGCTGTAACTTTGGTGAAAAATTTTAAAGAAGCCAGTGATATTTTGTTTAATTCGGGAAATTCAAACTCGGGATGCAGGAACATGTATTGGTGAGCAATGCAAATCATAATTGCCTTTGGGCGAAACAATAAGTACGTGAGTCCCGTCAGCATCTCATAAAAATTGACAACTACATCCGCTTTCGTTTCTTTGATCATCTCATTGATATAGGCGATGCTACGTAAATACTTATGACCGCGGCACACGTTGTACCCCACGCTTCTTAGAATAGTAACCTGTTTGTTTTTGGCCGAAGGAAGAAAGTTGGGACTTTCAAACGGAAAAACAGGCACGCCAATCTTATCACAAAAGAAACCCGGAAGCTGGCGTGAAGGACTTTTGCCTACTAAAACGCCAACAACTTCGTGCCCCTCATTATGGAGCATCTGCTTTAAGGAAAGAGCCTGTGTAAGGTGACCTCTTCCTTCTCCCTGAATCACAAAGAGAACCTTCATATTACTTCGGGATAAAGTATTTTATTACTCCAGGTATCTTCCGATACTTGTTGCATGCTATTATACTTAACAATCTTCCAGTCACCAAGTTCATTTTGAACCAATGCTGTCATACTTTCCACCCAATCGCCCGAATTCAGGTATCGGATATCGCCATACCATCTGTCGGCTGCCTGATGGATATGTCCGCATATTATGGCATCTGCCTTTTTCGATACGGCTAAAGCAACCAGTTCCTTCTCGAAATCCGAAATATAAGAAACCGCACTTTTCACCTTGCTCTTTATCCGTTGCGAGAGAGAGAAATAGGGCTTTCCCGATTTTTCCCTCTGCCTGTTATAAATCTTATTTACCCACAAAAGAAAAGTATAACCGATATCTCCAAGTCGGGCAAGCCATCTCATGTGTGTGGTAACCGAGTCAAATATATCTCCGTGCGTCACGTAGTATTTTTTACCGAAACTATGGAAAAGATACTCTTTTACAATGGAAACATTGTAAAAAGTCATCGGAGCCAGATGATCCAGAAAATCATCGTGATTACCGCGTACATAGATTATCTCCGTACCTTGTTTTTCCATCATTTTCATCAGAACTTTAAAAAAATCGGTATGTTTGTTTTTCCAGCGCTTCCCTTGTTTCTGTAACTGCCAGCCATCAATGATATCTCCGTTCAGAATCAACCGGTCGCAGTTAACATGTTTCAGAAAATTGGTGACCTCTTCTGTTTTTGAATGTTCGGAGCCTATGTGGATATCCGATAAGACAATGGTAGGATAGTAAGTTCTTAATTCCATAGTGTATTTATTAGCTACACAAAAGAAACAGATCTTTATTACAGGCGCATATCATCCGGATGAAAATAAGATTAAGCTTAAGAAAAAGGAGAGACACTCTCCGCGTGTCTCTCCTTTTATAGCTGGATATCCGAAGTCCCGGATAGTTGTTAATCTTCGGCCTGACTTGCTTCGTAAGCTTTCAGCAACTTATCCTGTACATCGGCAGGAACAAGTTCGTAGCTGGCAAACTTCATTGTAAACGAGGCTCGTCCACCGGTAATGGAACTTAAGGACGTAGAATACGAAGACATCTCTTTCAAAGGTACGCGTGCAGATAATTTTTCGTAACTCTTTTCACTGCTCATACCCATAATCATGGCACGTCTTCCTTGCAAATCGCCCATTACATCACCTAAATAATCGGCAGGCACCGAAACTTCCACATCATAAACAGGTTCCAGAATTTTAGGACCGGCTTCTTTAAATGCGGTACTGAAAGCATTTCGTCCTGCAAGCATGAAGGAAATTTCATTACTGTCAACCGGGTGCATCTTGCCGTCGTAAACCAAAACTCTTACATCGCGGGCATACGAACCGGTAAGCGGACCTTGTTCCATACGGGCCATAATTCCCTTCAGGATTGCCGGAAGGAAACGGGTTTCAATTGCACCACCCACGATACAGTTCACAAATACAAGCTTTCCACCCCAATCGAGATCTATAACCTGTGTATCGCGAACGTTCATTTTAAACTCCTGACCGTTGAATCTATAGGTGTCCGGAGCCGGCATACCTTCAAAATACGGTTCAACAATCAGATGAACTTCACCAAACTGTCCGGCACCGCCCGATTGTTTTTTATGACGATAGTCGGCTCGCGACGATTTGGTAATGGTTTCACGATAAGGAATTTTGGGTTCCAGAAATTCGATAGGAAGTTTATCGTTGTTTTCGATACGCCATTTGAGTGTACGAAGGTGGAATTCTCCCTGACCCGAAACGAGCAGCTGTTTCAGCTCCTTGCTTTGTTCAACAATCCATGTAGGATCCTCGGCTTTCATGCGAGTCAGAATCTCACTTAGCTTTTCTGTGTCAGCTTCATTTACAGCCTTGATAGCTCTCTTATATTTGGGGTTCGGGTATTTTATAAAGTCGAATCGATAATCGCAGCCTTTACCATTCAATGTATTTCCGGTACGCACATCCTTCAGCTTAACGGTGGCACCTATGTCACCCGCTACCATTTCCTCTACTTTATTACGTGTTTGTCCGGCTACTGAGAAAATCTGTGCGATTCTTTCCTTAGAACCACGGTCGGCATTCACCAAGTCGTCAGATTCCTTTACCTTTCCGGACATAACCTTGAAATAGGAAACCTCGCCAATATGGGGTTCAACAGTCGTCTTAAAGAAGAACAAGCTGGCAGGGCCATTTACTTCGGGCGCCACTTCGTCGCCATCCGTTGTAACCATCTTGGGCATTTTATCTACGCAAGGAACCACATTGCCTAAAAACTCGAGTGTACGACGTACGCACATATCACGTCCGGCACACACACAGAATACTGGAAACATCCCACGGGATAATAATCCCTGTCGGATTCCTTCCCTCATTTCGTCTTCAGTCAGCGTTCCCTGTTCGAAGAATTTCTCCATCAAACTCTCATCATTTTCAGCCGAGGCCTCTACCAATGCCTGATGGAATTCCATGGCTTTATCCATTTCCTCATCCGGTATATCAAGAACTTCCGGAACGCCCCCTTCGGGCTTCCAGCGATATAATTTCATTTTCAGCACATCCACAACCTGATTGAATCCCGATCCGCATACCACAGGATACTGGATAGGAACAACCTTGTTTCCGTAACGGTCTTTCAGCTGAGCCAGCACATTGTCGTAATCGGCTTTTTCCTGATCAAGCTGGTTTACCACGAAGATCACCGGTTTAGACAGCTTCTCCGTATAGCGGAAATGGTTGATAGTGCCTACCTCAACCCCGTATTGTGCATTCAGTACAATTACGGCTGTATCGGTAACGCTGAGAGCCGAAACTGCACCACCGATAAAGTCGTCCGAACCCGGACAATCGATAAAATTCAGTTTCCTACCTTGCCATTCAACACTGAAAACGGTCGAGAAAACAGAGTAACCATACTCTTTCTCAACCGGAAAATAATCTGATACGGTATTTTTCGCATCAACTGTACCGCGACGTTTTATTACCCCACCCTCGAAAAGCATTGCTTCTGCGAGAGTGGTTTTCCCAGAGCCCGAACTTCCCAGAATTGAGATGTTCTTAATTTCGTTTGTTTGGTATACTTTCATGCTATAAGGTATTAATTAGGTTTAACAATAAATCCTCTAAACAAGTATTTTCTAACGAGTCCGCAAATTATTAAAAGCAAGTGGGATAACCAATTATTATTAGCTGTTTGAGAACATAGTTATTCAGCACAAGTTTCTTTTTTTTGTTATATTTGCAAGGAAACAATACATTGAAAATGGCAGGCATTTATATACATGTTCCATTCTGCAGCAAACGTTGTACGTACTGCGATTTTTTTTCCAGCACCAACATGCAAAACAAGGAGACCTATGTAGACTCGGTTGTAAAGGAGCTGGAGCTTCGCAAGGAGTATCTTTCAGGCGAGGGAATAGGAACAATCTATTTTGGGGGAGGAACTCCCTCGCAACTGGACATACGGGCGTTCGAACGTATCTTTGAAACAATAACCCGGCTGTATCAGATCGATGAAGATGCAGAAATTACACTTGAAGCAAATCCTGACGACATGACTCCGGGTTACGTAGAGGGTATCGCCACGCTTCCTTTCAACCGGGTGAGTATGGGGGTGCAAAGTTTCAAGGACGAGGATTTGCACTTTTTAAACCGTCGGCACGACAGCAGGCAGGCATTTAAAGCCATTGCATTATGTAAGGAGAACGGCTTTACCAATCTCAGTATTGATCTGATATACGGACTGCCCGGTCAGTCGATGGAGGATTGGCAGTTCAACCTTGCGGAAGCCATCCGGCTGGATATTCCGCACTTGTCATCCTACCACCTGATTTACGAAGAGGGAACGCCTCTGTTCAGGCAGCTTCACGCCGGAAAGGTAAAGCCGGTAATGGAAGAGCTGAGCGTGGCGATGTTTACCGAGCTGATCGATACATTGACAGACGCCGGTTACGAACAGTATGAGATATCCAATTTTGCTAAAAATAAACTTTATTCCCGCCACAACAGCTCCTATTGGAAAGGTATCAAGTATCTGGGAGTAGGGCCCTCCGCCCACTCATTCGACGGCAAGACCCGTCAGTGGAACGTGTCGTCGATGACTAAATACTTTAAAGGGATCGCGGCCGGATTTCCCGATGTGGAAATGGAGGAGCTTGACACGAAAACCAGTTACAACGATTTTATCATTACCGGATTACGAACCATGTGGGGCGTTGATCTGCATGAACTTCAAAAACTATATGGCGAAGAGCTGCTTACCTACTGTATGAAACAAGCCGCTCCTCATTTGAAGAACGGCTTGCTGGTAAATGCGGATTCTGTATTGAAGCTAACCCGCCAGGGTATTTTTATTTCCGATGGAATAATGAGTGACCTGTTGTATGTATAGATCTATTTCTGCAGATCCATTTCATCAATCAGGTACCCGGCATCCCCGTATTTGTCAATCAGGAACAATACATAGCGAATATCAACGATAATACTTCGTTGGTATTCGGGCAGGTATTGGATATCACCACCAACTCCTTCCCAGTTACGGTCGAAGTTTAATCCGATAAGCTCGCCCCGGCCGTTCAAAACCGGACTTCCGGAATTTCCTCCCGTGGTGTGGGTGTTGGCCGTAAAGGCAACAGGCATACCCTCTTCCTGAGAGCCGTAAGGGGCGTAGTTCTTCGCTTCATAAAGCTGTTTCAATTTATCCGGAACCACAAACTCCCAGTTGGTGGGATCTTCTTTTTCCATCACACCTTCCAGCGTGGTCTTGTAACCATAGTTAACAGCATCCCTTGCGTTGTAGCCACGAACCTGTCCGTAGGCCAGACGAAGCGTGGAGTTGGCATCCGGAAACAGGTTCTTTTCTCCCTGCATCTCCATAATACCCTTAACGAATGTTTTGTGTGCGGCTGCATAGCTGTCGTCAAAACCATCCAGGGCAGCCTTTAATGCAAGTTTTTCACCCCTTACCGATTTGGCAAATTTAATCATCGGATCGTTTTCCAAGGCTTTAACCGTAGGGTTGTTCATAAAGCGGTTGAAGTTCCTGTCGCTTCCAAAGATAGATTCTGCAAACAGGTAGTCTATAAACATGTCTGTATTACCCTCGAATTTTTTCTCGCAATCAATCAGACATGCCGGTTGCATAATCAAAGGAATTTCGGCAGCATAGGCCTTAAGCAAAGCTTTGGCTATCTTTTTATCCACCGCAGCCGAGTAATCCTTGTTGTTGAAGCGCTTGTATGCCATGTTCAGCAAGGTGAGCTGTTCCTTGATTGCCTTCTGGTCTTTCTTTTTCAGCGCATCGATAATCGGATCCACTTCGGTTGGAATACCGGTGAACTCGATACCCCGTATCAAAGCCTCATCCAGCATCCAGCTCCTGAAACGTAAATCCTTCCGGTCGGTCACAATCTGCTTCAGGGCCTGCATGGCTTCAATATATTCGGGTTTGTTGTTCTGCTTCGACCAAGCCGTCAGCTTGTCCTGTACATCCAGCTTCACCTTTTCAAAATTACGCTTGTTGATGGCCCAGTTGCTGCCGATGGCATTCTTATGCGCATTGGTGGAGCTGGCGTATTTGCTGGCATACTGAATCCGTACCTGCGGGTCGCGCATCATCTCTTCCAGCATTACTTTCTGACGGATGTCGCGTATTTTGATACGTACGGAATTGTCTATATCCCTTCTTTCGGCCACTTCCCACGACGTATAGAACTTGTTTGTACGTCCGGGAAATCCCAGAATCATGGCAAAGTCGTTCTCCTTTACACCGTTAAGGGAAATTTTCAGCCACTTTTTAGGTTTGAGCGGAACGTTGCTGGGTTTGTATTCCGAGGGATTGCCGCTGGCATCCGCATACACCCTGAATACAGAGAAATCGCCCGTGTGGCGCGGCCACATCCAGTTGTCGGTATCCGCACCAAACTTTCCGATGGAAGAGGGAGGAGCACCCACCAGACGTACATCGCTGTACTTCTTGGTTGTAAACATATAATATTTGTTGCCGCCGTAGAAAGGTTTGATCTCCACGCCGGTTCCGGGATTGTCTTGCAAGAACTTTCCACCCACCTTCTTTTCCGCCAGTTTGTTCAGATACGAAGGCGAAAGATAATTCATCCCATTCGGGTCCGGATCGGCTTCCAGCGCTTTGGTAACGTATTCTGTAACATCGTCAATCTTATCGATCAAGGTGACTGTAAGTCCCGGATTGGGAAGCTCCTTCTCTTTGGAAGAGGCCCAGAATCCGTTGGTAAGGTAATCGTTCTCGAGCGAACTGTGTTGTTGTATCTGGCTGTACCCGCAATGGTGATTGGTTAGCAATAAACCCTGATCCGAAACAAATTCGCCGGTACATCCGCTGCCAAAGATAACAACCGCATCTTTCAGCGAAGACGAATCGGGATTGTAGATGTCATAGTCCTCTACCTGCAATCCCAGTTTTTTCATCTCTTCCAGCTTTTGCTGCCTAAGTAACGGAAGCAACCACATCCCTTCGTCTGCAACAACCGGCAGCGAAAGAGTTGTAATCGCCAAGAGCAAGAGGATTTTCTTCATATAACAAGTCAGTTTAAATTATTTATTTTATTTCTTATTTTCCCATGTACTATACGGATGTCTGGATAACATCGAGTTGTAATAACGCACATCACCTGTAACCTCCTCGCCAAGCCAGTCGGGACGGATAAAAACTTCCGAAGCCTCCTTCAGTTCTATCTCCGCCACCACCAATCCCTGGTTTTCGCCGTCAAACACATCCACTTCAAAGATATGATCGCCCACTTTTACAAGGTGCCTTACCTTACTTATCGTACCCGGCTCACAAAGCGCCAACAGCTGGCATGCCTCCTCTTCCGTAATCTTCTTTTCAAATTCGTATCGGGTGGTTCCATCCACGTTGGATGCCCCTTTTATGGTAAGATAGCCCTCATCTCCGCGGATGCGTACCCTTACGGATCGTTCCGGCGAAGAGCAGATATATCCCTGTACGATGCGTTTGGAATCGTATACTTCAGGAAAGAAGTCGCCCCTGACCAAAAATTTACGTTCTATCTCTGTGGCCATATCCGATCCGGATTATTTAATTGTTACCATCGTGGCTCCAAATCCATATTCGCGAAAAGAAGCATCCTGGTAAAAATACTGTTTATATTTTGTTTTGAGTTCATTTTCAATCGCTTTTCGCAGTACGCCTTCTCCTTTTCCATGGATAAAAACAATTTTCTGACCTTTTACGCCGGCATATTCCTTTAAGACTTCATGGAATTTATCCAGTTGATAGTTCAGAATGGCAGTACTGTCCATACCCGCAGTGGTATCCAGTAACTGTTCGGTATGTAAATCGACCTCGATGATGGGAGCTTCTGTCTTTTTCTTTACCACAGTAGGCGTAACCTTTTCTTCCCGTACCTTTTGCTGCATGGCTTCCTGGATAGCGGCGGCCGAGATAAGCATCTGCCGTTCGGGAATATCTTGTCTGACAATGGGCGCCAGGATAGCCGGCTCATCAAAATAATCGTTATCAAGGAAACAATGCAATTTATAGAATTTTACTGTATCCAAACGCAATTCGAC
The DNA here is from genome assembly GCF_050251695.1 of Macellibacteroides sp. Taxonomy (NCBI): domain Bacteria; kingdom Pseudomonadati; phylum Bacteroidota; class Bacteroidia; order Bacteroidales; family Porphyromonadaceae; genus Macellibacteroides; species Macellibacteroides sp. The sequence goes on along the minus strand of NZ_JBFWMI010000037.1, from coordinate 18,855 downwards.
CGACACGGAGTTTTTCATAGCGTAGGGTTTATCCTTTTTAAATGCGATAAACTGAACACAAATCCGTTCAAGCTCGTTCAGGTCTTCTTTGCCGAACTCTTCCATGAATATCTTGGTGTTGGGTTCGATCAGACCCTGGCTTCGGCTCATCCAGCTGTTGTTTTGGCGGCTCATATAGTTGTAGAACAGGAAATAGTTGCTCTCATTCACAAAATATGCTTCGTAGCGGGTCTGCTGCATCGATTTGGGATCTATAGGCAGGTAGGCAAGAAAAACGTTGAGTCTTTCGCCTTCGGCTGTCTCTTCAACCTTCTCTGGCTGAGGTGCGGGAGCGGTTACCTGTACCTGAGGAGCCGGAGCCGACGGTCTGCCTGCACTGCTTCTGGTCATCATATTGTCGCCTACAACCACACATTCACGAATAAGAACCGGAATGTCAAATCCATCCTCATCTTCTACTATTACCTGGTCGTTTCCCTTGAATCTGCGTACAATTCCACCACCCACGCTGTTCAGGAACCGTACCTTATCGCCTATTTTAACATTCATACATTCGCGTTGTTAGTTATTATCTGGACAAAGTTCACTAATTTTGCGCAGATATTAAAGTAATGACTGCAAAAACTGAACAAATACGTATTGAGGAATTTAATTATCCTCTGCCCGACGAGCGGATTGCAAAATTTCCGTTAACCAAACGAGACGAATCCAAATTGCTGGTCTACCGTAACGGTAAAATAGACGAGGCTGTTTTTAAGCAATTGTCTGATTACCTGCCGCAGGGAAGTATGCTGGTATATAATAATACCCGTGTGATACAGGCCCGCATGCTGTTTCAAAAGGAGACCGGAGCCCAGATCGAGGTGTTTTGTCTGGAACCGGTTATCCCGCACGACTATGCCCTGGTGTTTCAGCAGACCGAATCCTGCAGCTGGCTTTGTCTGGTGGGCAATCTGAAGAAATGGAAAGAGGGAGCATTGCATAAAACTATCCGGATGGATGATAAGGAAGTTGTGCTATCTGCCGAGCGGATTAAGACGACCGGCGACAGCCACCTGGTCCGCTTCTCGTGGAATAATCCGCAGGTAACCTTTGCCGAACTGCTGGATGCAGCAGGTATCCTGCCTATTCCGCCCTATCTGCACCGTGAAACCCGCGAAAGCGATCTGCAGACCTATCAAACGGTCTACTCCAAAATAAAAGGTTCGGTGGCCGCTCCAACGGCGGGACTCCATTTCACGCCCGAAGTACTGGCCGGTCTGGATGCAAAAGGCTTTACCCGCGAAGAGGTTACTTTGCACGTGGGGGCCGGAACCTTTAAACCGGTAAAGAGTGAAGTAATTGGCGATCATGAGATGCATACGGAATTTATTTCGGTACGCCGTTCAGCCATCGAAAACATACGGACCAATTTAGGACGAATTATCGCGGTTGGAACCACATCTGTCCGCACACTCGAAAGTCTCTATTACATGGGAAGGACGTTAGTCAACAACCCCGATGCAACATCCGAAGAGCTGGTGGTTACCCAATGGACACCCTATCACGATACCGAAGAGGTTACTGCCCATGAGGCACTTACAGCCCTGTTGGATTATCTGGATCGCAACCAGACCGATACGTTGCTTTCTGCAACGCAGATCATGATTGCGCCGGGTTACGAATTCAAAATCGTGAAGGGAATCATAACAAACTTTCATCAGCCCAAGAGCACCCTGCTGTTGCTTATTTCGGCCTTTGTAAACGGCAACTGGAAATCCATTTACAACTATGCCCTCGATAACGACTTCCGGTTTTTAAGCTACGGAGACAGCTCCTTGCTGCTATAGTATCATGAAAGTATGGAATAAAAATATCCGATTTTTTTCAGTACGGCTCAATAAAACGAATTAAACCCGAAACCATCTGTCATCTCTCATTTATTGCCTTCAAACCCTTTGGTGGTCTGGGTTGTTGAGGATGACAGATGCGGATGACGGATGCGGTTTATCTGTCATCTCTCACCGGATATTTCCGACTCCCTGCTTTTGAACTTTTCTGATTCCCCAGCCCTGCTGCTGCAGCACATAATAGAATTATTCCTTCCCCGGTAGTCTTTTAACCTTTTCCCTTAATATATCTAGCCCGAATCCTTAAGGTACTTATTCGTTTAACAGCTGTTAAACGCAAGTTATCCATATGTTGACTTTGCATTCAACAATTGTCAAACGCAAAGTAGACAATTGTTGAACGAATACTTCTATTAAGGGAAAATAGTAGAAGGTTACCGGAAACAAATTACTTTACAGGGGATTGAATGTTACTTTCTAATATGCTTTTATTGCTTTACAGGAGATTGCTTCGCCTCCAATAACCTATCGAAATTTCAGCTTGACTGCCTTTGGATTAGAAGGCTAAACCAAATGGTTTGAAAACGATTCACACGTAATGTAAAATGAGTTTTACCAAGCAGGCTTTTTTGTTGTAAATGTCATCGCTTTCAATATAAATATGTAAATTTGCAGTTGGTTTGCCCTTTTTTGAAACAAAGGAGCCTTGCCGCTTGTATGTTTATGTAAGATAGATAGATAAATAAGAAAGGTATGAAGAAAATAATGTTATCCGTTATGACAGCAATCGCTTTTACAGCTTGTACGGGAAACAAAACGGCCAGTCCCGAAAAGGCACAGTCGTTTTCCTACGAAGTAGACAAGTTCGCCGACCTGCAGATACTGCGTTACCAGGTTCCCGGATTTGAATCCCTCACATTAAATCAAAAACAGCTCTTATATCACCTCTCCCAGGCAGCCATCATGGGGCGCGACATCCTGTTCGATCAGAACTGCAGATACAACCTGGCTGTTCGTCGCACGTTGGAGGCAATTACCGAAAACTATAAAGGCGACCGCTCGTCGGCCGACTATAAGGCGATGGAGGTATATCTGAAGCGGGTGTGGTTCTCTAACGGTATCCACCATCACTACGGTGAGGAAAAATTTGTACCGGGCTTCTCAGAAGAATTTTTTGTATCAGCTGTAAAAGGGCTGGACCCTAATACTGTTCCTGTACGCGACGGACAAACAGTAGATCAGTTCCTTGCCGAATTGGTTCCGGTTATTTTCGATCCATCGGTACTAAGCAAACGGACGGTGCAAAGCGGAGATCAGGACCTGATTCTTGCTTCGGCCAACAACTATTACGGGGGTGGTATAACCCAGCACGAGGTTGAGGCCTTTTACGATAAGATGAAGGATCCGAAAGATGAAACTCCTATTTCTTACGGGTTGAACAGCCGTTTGGTGAAAGAGGATGGCAAAATAGTTGAGAAGGTTTGGAAAGTAGGCGGCTTGTACACCCAGGCAATCGAGAAGATTGTGGCTGAATTGCAGTTGGCTGTTCCTTTTGCCGAAAACGAAAATCAGAAGAAGGTGATCGAAACATTGATCTCTTATTATAAAACTGGCGACCTGAAGGAGTTTGATGCCTATGCCGTATTGTGGGTGAAGGATACCGTTTCGGAAGTAGACTTTATCAACGGATTTACAGAAACCTACGGCGATCCGCTGGGCATGAAGGCCAGCTGGGAGTCTACCGTCAACTTCGTAAACAAGGAAGCTACCAAACGTACGATTGTTATAAGCAACAACGCGCAATGGTTTGAAGACAATTCGCCGGTGGACAGCCGCTTCAAGAAGAAAGAGGTGAAGGGTGTTTCTGCCAAAGTGATTACCGTGGCGATGCTGGGTGGCGATTGCTATCCTGCAACTCCTATCGGAATCAACCTGCCTAATGCCGACTGGATCAGAAAGGATCATGGTTCCAAATCGGTTACCATCGAAAATATTACCGAAGCATACGATAAAGCTTCGCAGGGAAGCGGTTTCAACGAAGAGTTTGTTTGGAGCGACAAGGAACGTGAGGCGATCAAGACTTACGGATTCCTGACAGACAACCTGCATACCGACCTGCACGAATGTCTGGGTCACGGTTCGGGTCAGCTGCTGCCGGGTGTTGCTTCGGATGCACTTAAGGCTTACAGTTCTACACTGGAAGAAACCCGTGCCGACCTGTTCGGATTGTATTACATAGCCGATCCTAAATTGGTGGAACTGGGACTTGTTCCCGATGCTGAGGCATACAAGGCGGAGTACTACAAATATATTATGAACGGACTGATGTCGCAGCTGGTTCGCATCGAACTGGGCAAGAGTGTGGAAGAGGCGCATATGCGTAACCGCCAGCTTATTGCCAAATGGGCGTTCGAGCAGGGTAAGGCAGACAATGTAATCGAGCTGAAGAAAAAAGAGGGTAAAACCTATGTGGTGGTGAATGATTATGCCAAACTGCGTGAACTCTTTGGAAAGCTGTTGGCCGAAGTACAACGTATCAAGAGCGAAGGCGACTTTGCCGCCGGAAAGAAACTGGTGGAAGATTATGCCGTAAAGGTGGATCCCGAATTACATGCCGAGGTATTGAAGCGTTACGCTGCACTTAACCTCGCTCCTTATAAAGGATTTGTAAATCCGGTGATGAAACTGGTTAAGAACGAAAAAGGGGAGGTGACCGATGTTACTCTCGACTATACCGAAGGGTATACCCAACAGATGATGCGCTACGGAAAGGAATATTCTTTCCTTCCTACTTACAACGACTAATTTTTTATGCAGGAAACAATTCAACAGATACGAAAACAACTCCGTTTGGCAATGAACGGAGTTGTTTCTTCCAGTATGCGCGACAAGGGAATGGACTACAAGATGAATTTCGGTGTGTCTGTTCCTAAGATAAAGGAGATTGCGTCTCAATACGAACCCAGCGAAGCGCTTGCCTCGTTGTTGTGGGAACAGGATGTACGCGAGCTGAAAATTATGGCAACACTGCTTTATCCTGCCGACGCCTTTACTGCCGAAGCAGCCAACCGGTGGGTAAGCGAGCTGAAGCACCTGGAGATTGCAGAGCAACTTGTTGCCAACTTATTGCCTAAGCTTCCGTTTGCCGAAGTATTGGCAACGCAATGGATTACCGATACCCGCGAATTTGTATCGGTTACGGGCTATCTTTTATTGGCACGTTTATGTACCCTGGGCAACCAGCTTACAGATTCTACTGCCGGTTTGATGGTGAATGCTGCCGCAAGTGTAGTGGAGGAGGGGCTTTCGCGCAGGCAACGTGCCGCCAGTCTTGCGTTGAAACGCTATGGCAGACAGTCGCAAACGCAGGCTGCATCGGTTTTGCGTGCGATAGAAGGGCTGCAAGCGAGCGGAGAAGCCGGCAAACTAGAAATATATAATGATATTAAATTTGAATTTGAATATTACGCCTAAGCTTTTTGCTTTTAAAATAAATGCACTAACTTTGCGATTGCGTGATGAATAAGCACTAAATGGATAAAATCTCAGCGTTACAAAAACGAGAACTGTTTACCGAATATCTTACGAGGAAAGGCCACCGAAAAACACCCGAAAGGTATGCTATTCTGGATCATGTCTGTGCAATAAACGGACATTTTGATGTAGAAATGCTTTACCAGAGTCTGGAAGGAGCCAATTTCCACGTAAGCAGGGCTACGTTATATAATACGATTGAGTTGTTGGTGGATGCACGCTTGTTGGTAAGACACCAGTTTGGTACGCAGGGAGTGCAGTATGAGTGTGCCGAGAAGGCGGCGGGTCATTTTCATCTGGTGTGTTCGCACTGCGGAAGGATTCAGGAATATAAAGACCTGGCTTTAAGGGCTTCGGTGCTTTCAAAGAAATTTACCAAGTTTACACCGGAATATTTTTCGATGTATATATTTGGCCTCTGCAGTAAGTGTAAGTATGCACTTAAAAGGAAAGAAAAGAAAGAATATTAACGACTATATTATAGTAAGGTGAAACGAGCATGTAAACAACTTTCTACGCCAAAAGCGGTGAATAAAACAGTTAGCGAGTTCCATGCCTACATATTAAAAATTTTATTCGTATGAAAGTAGATGTTTTATTAGGATTGCAATGGGGAGACGAAGGCAAAGGTAAAGTTGTCGATGTGCTTACTCCGCGATATGATGTGGTAACACGTTTTCAGGGAGGTCCCAATGCAGGACATACATTGGAGTTCAATGGTGAAAAGTATGTCCTCCGGTCCATTCCTTCCGGGATATTCCAGGGAGGAAAAGTAAACATTATAGGAAACGGGGTTGTTCTGGATCCTCTATTGTTCAAACAGGAGGCAGAGGCACTTGCTGCCAGTGGCCACAACCTGAAGGAAAGACTCTATATCTCTAAAAAAGCTCATCTTATTCTGCCTACCCACCGCATGCTGGATGCCGCTTACGAAGCAGCCAAAGGCGCCGGTAAAATCGGTACCACAGGAAAAGGGATTGGACCTACCTATACCGACAAGGTAAGCCGTAACGGTGTACGTGTGGGAGATGTGTTGCATAATTTCCAGGAGAAATATGCTGCAGCCAAGGCTAAGCACGACGCTATTCTACGTTCATTAAATTATGAATATAATATTACAGACCTCGAAAAAGAGTGGTTCGACGCGGTTGAGTATCTCAAATCCTTTACGTTGATCGACAGCGAGCATGTAATCAACAATTACCTGATCGAAGGAAAATCCGTATTAGCAGAAGGTGCCCAGGGTACCATGCTGGATATCGATTTCGGATCGTATCCCTTCGTAACCTCTTCCAATACCATTTGTGCCGGTGCTTGTACCGGAATGGGTGTTGCTCCGCGCAATATCGGCGAGGTATACGGTATCTTCAAGGCTTACTGTACCCGCGTGGGCAGTGGTCCGTTCCCCACCGAACTGTTTGACGAAACCGGCGAAGAGCTTTGCGTGAAAGGTCACGAATTCGGCTCCGTTACCGGACGTAAGCGTCGTTGCGGCTGGATAGATTTGGTTGCCCTTAAATACGCCGTGATGATTAACGGTGTTACCAAGCTTATCATGATGAAAAGTGATGTAATGGATGAGTTTGAAACGATCAAGGCTTGTGTGGCTTACGATATGAATGGCGAAGAGGTTACCGGTTTCCCCTTCGAAATCGATGATACAGTAAAACCTGTATATGTTGAACTGCCGGGCTGGAAGACGGATATGACAAAAATGCAAAGTGAAGACGAATTCCCCGAAGAGTTCAATGCTTACCTGTCATTCCTCGAAGACGAGCTGGGTGTGCCCATCAAGATTGTTTCGGTTGGTCCGGACAGAGAACAGACGATCGAGCGATATACAGAAGACTGATATATAGCAAAATGGCAGACGTATTTCTTACGCCTGCCATTTTTAACTTTGGCAGGCTTTTTGCAGTATGGTTAGAAACATAAAATTGAATTAACATGTATTGGATTATATTTATTGGTTTTGCTCTGCTGAGCTGGCTGGTTTCCCATCGTTTGAAAAGTAAATTCGAGGCCTATTCCAAAGTGGCTCTGCCAAATGGAATGACGGGTAAGGATGTAGCCGAAAAGATGCTGCGGGATAATGGTATATATGATGTAAAGGTGATTTCTACACCCGGACATCTTACCGACCATTACAATCCGGGAAATCATACGGTGAACCTGAGTGAGAATGTGTATTATAGTAACAGTGTAGCCGCTGCTGCAGTTGCTGCCCACGAATGTGGTCACGCCGTGCAACATGCAACCGCCTATGCTCCGCTTAAAATGCGTTCGGCCCTGGTTCCGGTGGTTAGTTTTGCTTCCAACATCGTACAATGGGTATTACTGGGTGGTATCATCATGGTACAGAGTTTCCCGCAATTGCTGTTGTTCGGAATCGTCTTGTTTGCTGCCACTACGCTTTTCAGCTTTATAACATTACCGGTAGAGATAAACGCAAGCAGCAGGGCTTTAGTCTGGTTAAGCAGCGCAGGCATAACCAATGTGGCTACCCACGATAAGGCCGAAGACGCACTGCGTTCTGCCGCTTATACCTATGTGGTGGCAGCTTTGGGGTCGCTGGCTACCTTGCTGTATTACATTATGATATTTCTTGGAAGCCGCAGCCGCGACTAACAAGTTTGTTGTTGAAAATAATAAGAGGGGTTGTCCGCAAAGTCGGAACAACCCTTTTGTTTTTTTAGGCAGAAATGTACTACCTTTGCAATCAGAATAAAAAAAAGAAAAGAAATCATGCAGAAACCGTCCATTCCAAAAGGAACCCGTGATTTTTCGCCTGTAGAGATGGCGAAACGGAACTATATATTCAACACCATACGCGATGTATATCATCTGTATGGTTTCCAGCAGATAGAAACACCGGCCATGGAGAACTTATCTACATTAATGGGTAAGTATGGCGACGAGGGTGATAAACTGTTGTTTAAGATACTGAATTCGGGCGACAGCCTTGCCGGGATAACAGACGAAGAGCTGCTTGAACGTAACCCGTTGAAGTTTGCTGCGCGTGTTTGCGAGAAAGGCTTGCGTTACGACCTTACCGTTCCTTTTGCCCGCTTTGTGGTGCAGCACCGCAATGAGCTGAGTTTTCCATTTAAACGATACCAGATACAGCCGGTATGGCGTGCCGACCGTCCCCAAAAAGGACGTTACCGCGAGTTTTACCAGTGCGACGGAGATGTGGTGGGGTCTGATTCGTTGTTGAACGAAGTGGAGCTTATCCAGATAATGGACGAAGTGTACCAGCGTTTTGGGATCCGCGTTTCCATAAAGATGAATAACCGTAAGATTTTGTCGGGTATTGCCGAGATTATCGGCGAGGCGGATAAGATTGTGGATATTACCGTTGCTATTGATAAGCTGGATAAGATCGGCCTGGAGAATGTAAATGCCGAACTCCGCAGCAAGGAACTGAGCGAAGAGGCGATTGCCAAATTGCAACCTATCATTCAGCTAAGCGGTACCAACCGCGAGAAGATTGCCGTATTGAAAGAGGTGCTTGCAGGTTCGGAAACCGGACTAAAGGGGGTTGCCGAGCTGGAATTTATTTTCGACCGGGTAGATCTTCTTACGTTTAAGGCCGAGCTGGAACTGGATCTTACATTGGCGCGGGGACTTAACTACTATACCGGTGCCATTTTCGAGGTTAAGGCTCTGGATGTACAAATTGGCAGTATCACAGGAGGGGGACGTTACGACAACCTTACGGGTGTGTTCGGTATGGATGGAGTGTCGGGCGTTGGTATCTCTTTTGGTGCCGATCGTATATTCGACGTACTCAACCAGTTAGAGCTATACCCCGAAGATTCCCTGCTTACTACGCAGCTGATGTTTGTAAACTTCGGCGAAAAGGAGGAGGCTTACCTGCTTCCATTGGTTGCTTCGGTACGGGCGGCAGGAATCCGGACCGAGATTTATCCCGAACCGGTGAAGATGAAGAAGCAGATGGGATATGCCGACGCGAAGAAAATTCCTTTTGTAGCCCTGGTAGGTGAATCGGAGATGACCGAGGGTAAAATAAACCTGAAGAATATGATAACCGGCGAACAAAAACCGGTAACAGTACAAGAACTGATCGAAACATTTAAATAAAATGGGAAGGCGCACTTGTTGCGCCTTTTTTTTATTTCCTTTGTTGACTTGAAATTAATATTTCCCTAAACGAATTATGAATATGAAGACCTGGATTTCTTTGTTTGTCGGACTTGCTGTCCTTTCTTCCTGTAAATTTCAGCGGAGTGCCGACTGGGTTACCTCTACAGAGAAGGCTCCCTGGGAAGTGCAGCCCGATTTGAGGGCGCTGCCTCTCGATTCTGTTGCATCGGTGGATGCAGTGATCGATCTTGACGGGAAGCAACAAAAGATGGAGGGCTTTGGAGCCTGCTTCAACGAATTGGGCTGGATTTCGCTAAGCCGCCTCGATCCGTCCCAGCGCGAGGATATCATGGAGGAGCTGTTTTTCCCCGACTATGGAGCGAACTTTACGTTGTGCAGAATGCCGATCGGGGCTAACGACTTTTCCCGCGACTGGTACTCGTACAATGAAACGGACAGCGATTTTGTGATGAACAATTTTACCATTGCCAACGACTTGCAGACGTTGATTCCATTTATCAAGAATGCTCAGAAGTATAATTCCCAACTGGCATTGTGGGCCTCGCCCTGGTGTCCGCCTTCGTGGATGAAGTATAACAAGCATTATGCCTGTGCATTTACAGGTGCGGAGGTAGATACCCTGTACCGGAATGGTTTGCCTGCCGACAAGGTGGGGTATCAGGGGTTGGATATGTTTGTACAGGATTCGGCTTACCTGGAGGCTTATGCCTTGTATTTTACTAAATTTATCGAGGCTTACAGGTCTCATGGTATCGAAATATCGGCCGTAATGCCGCAAAATGAATTCAATTCCGCTCAGATTTTTCCAAGCTGCTGCTGGACGGCAACCTCGCTGGCTCATTTTATAGGCAATTACTTAGGTCCGGCTATGAAAGACCTGGATGTGGATGTGCTGTTCGGTACCATGGAACGTGCCGATGAATCGATGGTGGATACGGTGCTCACGGATCCGCTTGCCGGCGAATATATAAAAGGGGTGGGTTTCCAGTGGGCCGGTAAAGGGGCCATCAAGGGAATTCACGAACGTTATCCGGACCTAAAGTTGTATCAGACCGAACAGGAATGCGGTGATGGGAAAAACGATTGGAAAGGGGCTGTGTATTCGTGGCAGTTAATGAAACATTACCTCGATAACGGAGCATCTGCCTATATGTATTGGAACATCTCCCTCGAAAAAGGGGGGATCAGCCGCTGGGGATGGGCTCAAAACTCTTTAGTCGTTGTAGATCCGTTATCCAAAACCTATACATATACTCCGGAATATTACGTACTGAAACATGTGAGTCATTATGTACAACCCGATGCACGCAAACTTACGGTGTCTGGCAGTTACGGCAATATAATGGCTTTCCGTAATCCCGACCGGAGTCTGGTTATTGTGGCAGCCAATGAAGAAGATACGGATAAAACCGTCGCTATCCAGGTGCAAGACATGGTTTTTATGCCAACACTTAAGGCACACTCCTTCTCGACAATACAGATAAAGCAGTAAAATTAGGTCGGAGGTCAGGATGTGAGTCAGCCGTAACCGTCAACCTGTCAGCTTTCGTATGTGCCGTTTTTGTCGGCAGACGAAAAAATGGCAGAAAGCATCCTTAAAATTGTTTTGGCACATTATTCGCATAGGTAAAGGTGTGAACGTAAAGTTTACAATCCCAAATAAAATTATTAACGATTAAAATATCAAAATTATGAACATTAGACCATTAGCAGACAGAGTGCTTATTCAGCCTGCTGCAGCAGAAGAAAAGACAGTAAGCGGAATTATCATTCCAGATTCGGCAAAAGAAAAACCTTTGAAAGGTGAAGTTATTGCAATCGGTAACGGTACAAAAGATGAAGAGATGGTAGTGAAGGTGGGTGATACTGTTCTTTACGGAAAGTATGCAGGTACTGAACTTGAACTTGAAGGAGGTAAATATCTTATCATGCGTCAATCAGATATTCTGGCTATTATCTAATCATATTTATTTATACTATAAAATAGAATACATATCATGGCTAAAGAAATTAAATTTAATATGGATGCCCGCGACCTTTTGAAGAAGGGTGTGGACGAATTGGCAAATGCAGTTAAGGTAACATTAGGTCCAAAAGGTCGTAATGTAATTATCGAAAAGAAATTTGGTGCACCTCATATAACAAAAGACGGTGTTACAGTTGCTAAAGAGGTAGAACTGGCGTGTCCTTACGAAAACATGGGTGCTCAGCTGGTTAAGGAAGTTGCTTCGAAGACTAACGACGATGCCGGCGACGGTACAACTACTGCAACCGTTTTGGCGCAGTCTATCATCGGTGTTGGTTTGAAGAACGTTACTGCAGGAGCCAATCCTATGGATTTAAAACGTGGTATCGACAAAGCTGTTAAAGTAGTGGTTGACAATATTGCCAATCAGGCTCAGGAAATCGGCGACGACTTCGAGAAAATCGAAAACGTAGCTAAGATTTCTGCCAACGGTGATGAAACTATCGGTGCTTTGATTGCAGAAGCTATGAGAAAAGTGAAGAAAGAGGGCGTTATTACCGTGGAAGAAGCTAAGGGTATCGAAACAACTGTGGATGTTGTTGAAGGTATGCAGTTTGACCGTGGTTACATCTCTCCATACTTCGTAACCGATACTGAGAAGATGGAAGCTCAGATGGAGAATCCTTACATCTTGATTTACGACAAGAAGATTTCTGTATTGAAGGAATTACTTCCTGTGCTTGAGCAGACTGTACAAACAGGTCGCCCGATGTTGATCATCGCAGAAGATATCGACAGCGAAGCTTTGGCAACTCTTGTAGTAAACCGTTTGAGAGGTAACCTGAAGATATGTGCTGTAAAGGCTCCTGGATTCGGCGACCGCAGAAAGGCTATGTTGGAAGACATCGCTATCCTTACAGGTGGAACAGTAATCTCTGAAGAAAAGGGATTGAAACTGGAAGGTGCTACCATCGATATGTTGGGTACTGCCGAAAAGGTTACTGTAAACAAAGACAATACAGTGATTGTTAACGGTGCAGGCGATAAGGATGCAATCCACTCAAGAGTATCTCAGATCAAGGTTCAGATCGAAAATACAACATCTGATTATGATAAGGAAAAACTACAGGAACGTCTGGCTAAATTGGCTGGTGGTGTAGCTGTTCTTTATGTAGGTGCTGCATCTGAAGTTGAGATGAAAGAAAAGAAAGACCGTGTGGATGATGCTTTAAGTGCAACCCGTGCTGCTATCGAAGAAGGTGTTGTTCCTGGTGGTGGTATCGCTTACATCCGTGCTATCAGTTCTTTGGAAGGTTTGAAAGGCGAGAACGAAGACGAAACTACTGGTATCGAAATCGTAAAACGTGCTATCGAAGAGCCTCTTCGTCAGATTGTGGCAAATGCCGGAAAAGAAGGTGCCGTAGTTGTACAGAAAGTGAAAGAAGGTGCAGGCGACTTTGGTTACAATGCCCGTAAGGATATCTACGAAAATCTGTACGCTGCCGGAGTAATCGACCCAGCTAAGGTAACACGTGTTGCTTTGGAAAATGCTGCATCTATCGCAGGTATGTTCCTTACAACCGAAGCTGTGATTGCAGAAGTAAAAGAAAACACTCCTGCCATGCCTCCGATGAACCCGGGTATGGGTGGTGGAATGGGTGGTATGATGTAATTTCAGACTCCTATATATAAAAAGAGAGGTTGTCCGTTTGGATAACCTCTCTTTTTATATTATAAATTCTCCTGTTATATAAAAAGAAAGAGACTCAGTGCCATAATCACCATTCCGCCTACCAATCCGGAAATAGATAAGTGATGCTCACCATATTTCTGAGCGCTGGGCAGAAGTTCGTCGATGGAAATAAAAACCATGATTCCCGACACGGCTGCAAGTATAAAACCGTTGATGGCCGGAGTCCAGAAAGGTAATAAAATAAGAAATCCGAAAAGGGCGCCTACAGGTTCTGCCATACCCGACAGGAAAGAGAGCCAAAAGGCCTTCTTTTTATTCCCTGTGGCCTGATAAATAGGTACTGATACAGCGATTCCTTCCGGAATGTTGTGTATCGCGATAGCAGCCGTGATAGGGAGTGCTATTTCCATGCTGTTTAGAGCCGACGTAAAGGTGGCGATCCCCTCCGGAAAGTTGTGTATACCGATGGATAATGCAACCAGCATACCCGTTTTTTTAAGTCCGGTTTGTTTTTTGGATAATTCTTCCACATTGTGCATCTCATGCGGGTTTTTGTCTTCGGGAATCAGGAAGTCTATTATAGTAATCATCCCCATCCCCCCGAAAAATGCAAGCAGCAGATAAAATGTACCGATGCGGTCGCCAAAACTCTCAATCAAGTTTAGTTTGGCCTGGGGCATCATCTCCATAAAAGAGACATAAATCATCACACCCGCCGAAAATCCCAAAGAGGTGGCCAGAAATTTAGTGTTTGTACGCTTTGTGAAAAAGGCAAGCATACTACCGATGCCGGTCGACAAACCTGCAACTAACGTTAAACCAAATGCTATTAAGATTGTCTCTGTACTCATAATGAATCAATATTATGCAAAGTTAAGAAGATTATTTTATATATTTACTGCCAAAATGAACAGTATGCAACAATATAATGAGGAGGAAATAGTGCTGCAACTTCGTGATCCCGCCACGCAACGAAATGCTTTTTCGAAGGTGGTTGGGTATTATGGAGAAAAATTGTATTGGCATATTCGAAGGTTGGTGCTGAACCATGAGGATGCAAATGATTTATTGCAAAATACATTTCTGAAGGCGTGGACCAACATTGATTATTTCAGAGGAGAGGCCCGGCTTTCTACCTGGCTCTACAAGATTGCCTTCAACGAATGCATAACATTTCTGAACAGGCAACGGATGCAAAACAATGTATCCATTGATAGCGAAGATGTTTTCTTGCTGGAACGCCTGAAGGGAGATACTTATTTTGATGGAGATGCGGTGCAATTGAAATTACAAGAGGCGATTCTGACTCTCCCCGAGAAACAAAGAGCGGTATTTACGCTCCGATACTACGATGAGATGAAATATGAAGATATGTCAGAGATATTCGGAACCTCTGTTGGAGCCTTGAAAGCCTCCTATCATCATGCTTTAAAAAAAGTTGAGGAGTTTTTAACAAAAGATATTTAAACCTTTAATGATTTATCTTGTCAAAGAAAGTGATATGCACGTTAAGTGACATGGAACATGTATAAACTAAAGAGAGATATGAAAGATATGAATAGTAACCTGGATAAATTTAAAGGCGATAACCCCTTTAAAACCCCGCAAGGGTATATGGATGGCTTGAATGATCTCATTATGAGTCAGCTTCCCGTAAAAGAATCAAAAAAAGCAATTCAGATTACTTTTGCACAACGGGTACGTCCGTGGTTATATCTGGCTGCAGTTTTTGCAGGCTTGGGTTTATTTTTTAAAGCGGTTATCGGCCCCGATTTTATTGGAAAGCAAAATCCATCCGACAGCTTGTATGTTCAGTCCTCTGTTTCGGAAGGAACGATGTCTGCTTTATCTTCTGCAGAAGACAAGGAATACCAGGAATACATTGAGAACAAGTACGCTAATTATGTGCTTGAAGGGGAATTAGGCTATTCTGAATGAAAATAAACTTATAAAGTTATTATTTGAAAAAAAAGTTTGTATGAATAGAATATTTTTTATTACATTTGTCGCGTTATCGCTTTTTATGTCTTTTTCTGTGAGTGCACAGGATACCGGAAAGCGGAAACATTTTGACAGGGAGGCATTTCAAGCGAAAAGAAATGCATTCATTATGGCCGAGGTAGGCTTAACTCCTGATGAAGCAGCTTTGTTTATACCCTTAAGTGACGAACTTAAGAAAAAGAAGTTTGAATTAGGCCGTTCCTACCGAAAGTTTGTAAATGAAATCCGGTCAAAAAAGAATCCGACTGATGCCGAATACACCAGAGCTGTAGATGACTATCTGAATCTGTGTATCGAAGAGGCTAAGTTGGAAAAAGAATATGCAGAGAAATTCAAGAAAATCATTTCTCCTGAAAAGCTGTTTAAATATCAGGGTGCCGAGTTAAAGTTCGCACGGGAGTATATGAGAAGTTCGAGAATGGAACGTAAAAATTGAGATTTTGTTAAGAAAAATATTATCATTATTTGTGTTTTTTGTTTAGATTTAGTTTTGGCGTTTAAGTTAAGGGAGGGGTGGCGACGTGAGTCGGTTCCCCTTTTGTTTTTTTCTCCCTTAATGATTCCGGAACAGTCAAAAAGAAAATCCTGTATAGTCGCCGTTAAAAGCAACTATACAGGATTTATTTATAACCTGTTTTGGGATATAATATATTTATTTCTTCCCAAGCAGGCGGATTATCTCACCAATCCATAGTACGATGGAGGTGCCGGCGATAATATATCCCCAGTCGGCCCAACTCAATGGAACTACACTGAACATTTGTCCCCCGAAGGTTACAATCAGATATTGTCCGATAAGAATTAGCAGTGCAACAGAAAGGAACCCTTTGCTTTCCTTCAATTCGGCGAAAGCCGACTTATTCGTGCCGAATGCTTTGGCGTTGAACATATTCCAGAACTGGAGCAATACGAAGATTGAGAAGAACTGAGACAATTCGTAGGCGGTTAATTCTCCATCCGTGTGGTTGAAGTAAATCAGTACGGCCAGAAGGAATACAACAAATAAGATACCTACACTGAAAATACGGTTTGCCATTCTGCGGGAGATGATAAAGTCGCCTTTAGGTCCGCTTTTACGGGGTTTGTTCTTCATCACCCGTTCGTTGGGCGGTAACGAAGCCAGAGCTCCGGCGGCAAACGTATCCATAATCAGGTTTACCCATAACATCTGCGTAACAGTAAGAGGCGATTCGGTGCCGAGGAAAGATCCTACCAACACAATCACACAAGCAACGACATTGATTGTAAGCTGGAACAAGATGAATTTCTGTATGTTCTGGTACAATGAACGTCCCCACATCACAGCACGGGTGATACTCATAAATGAGTTGTCGATGATGGTGATGTCGCTCGCCTCTTTGGCTACCGATGTTCCGTCACCCATAGATAATCCAACCTGGGCTGCCTTCAATGCAGGGGCATCATTGGTTCCATCACCCGTAACGGCCACTACGGCATCTTTCTGCTGTAGCAATTGAACCAGACGCTGTTTGTCGGTCGGTCTGGCGCGGCACATAATTTTCAGATCTAGTACCCGGTCTAAGGCCTCCTCGTCGGTCAGCGCCTCAAATCCCGGACCGGTTATTATGTTGCGTTCCGTATCATTCTCATTCCATATACCTACCTGGCGACCAATCTCTTTGGCTGTACCCGGAGTATCGCCGGTAACGATCTTAACATCGATACCTGCATTCAGACAGCTTTTAACAGCGTCGGGAACATCCGAACGTACCGGATCTGAAATAGCCACAAAACCAAGGAAGGTAAGATCTGCGTTTTTAAGACGGCCATTTTCAAAGAATGATTCCACTTGCTCGTCTTCCACCAGCTGATAGGCGAAACCTAGGGTACGCATGGCCTGATTCTGGTAATCAAGCAGCTGTTTTTCGATGGAAGCCTTGCAGGATTCGACAGAAGCATAACTTCCGTTTATCGCCACCCGGTTACAATTCTGCAACACAATCTCGGGAGCACCCTTTACGTATAGTACATTTCTGCCCAGTTGAGGCGATTTAACCAACGTTGCCATATATTTCCGCTCGGTGGAGAAGGTGAGTTGTTCAATTACTTTTGCCTCTTCACGCAGCGACTGATAATCTTCCTTGTTGCTGTTTAACCATAAAAGTAAGGCCGCTTCCGTAGGGTTACCCATAGTTTTGGGCTTTTCTTCACTCAAATCGAGAAAAGCGGTAGAGTTTACGGCGATACCCTCTTTAATAAGCCGGCTCACCTCATCGTTTGCCAGTTTCTGATCTGCCAGATTAAAGAAATTGGTCTGATAGATCTGCATCTGATTTTGAGTAAGCGTACCTGTTTTATCTGTACAGATTACCGTAGTAGCCCCCATTGTTTCGCAGGCGTGCATCTTGCGTACCAGATTGTTGGTCTTCAACATCCGGTTCATGCTTAAAGCCAGACTTAAAGTTACACTCATCGGTAATCCTTCGGGAACCGAAACCACAATCAGTGTAACAGCAATCATGAATATATTCAGAATCTCGCCTACCATATCCATCAGCGGAAGGCCTGGCGTGTTTATAAATAGCTTGATAACTAGACCGAAGAAGGTCAATCCGGCTATGGTATATCCTGCCTTGCTGATAATCTTAGCCAGACCGGCCAGCTGGATTTGTAAAGGTGTCTGCACATTGTTGTCGATCTGAGATCCTTCGTACACCTTACCGTATCCGGTATTGTCGCCCACCTGATCAACAATCATGATACCGTGACCGTCAACGACCGTTGTTCCGCGCATTACTACATTGGAGGGATAGGTTGCTTCCGTATCAAATTCGGCTTTGTCCACCGTTTTATCAATAATTGGTTCACCTGTAAGCGTCGATTCGTTTATCTGAAGCGAGATAGCTTCCTGTAAAGTTCCATCGGCAGGAACCTCTTCGCCTGTCTGTAAAATAACGACATCCCCTACAACCACCTCTTTACGTGGAATTTCGGTAATGGATCCGTCGCGGATCACTTTAACCATGATGTCGTCGTTTACCGTATTCAAAATATCGAAGGCCCGGTTCGCCTTGAGTTCAAAAAAGAAGGAAACGCAGCTGGCAAGTATGATTGCAAAGAAAATGCCGATGGGCTCCAGAAAGGCACTAAAGCCTTTGGCTTCAGGTCCCCAGCAGTGTACACCTGCAATAATAAGCGATAGTGCCCATGCAACCAGTAAGATGCGAATAATAGGGTCGTCAAACTTTTCCAGAAATTGGCTCCATAAAGAGGCTTTGGCCGGAGGTGTGAGTACATTTTCGCCGTTTGCCTCGCGACTGGCGATAACCTGCTCTTTTGTCAGCCCTTGAAAATGCTGTTTTGTATCCATTTATACTTTATTAATTTCTATATAATACAGGGAACAAATTTCGTAAAGTTATTCGTATCTGCAAAATGACAACCCTTAAATCCATTAAAATATCTTTTGTTTTTTTATAGGGTATATTTCATTCTTTATTAACTAAACCTAAACAAAACAGGGAGCTAAATTGTCTTATCTTTATAGTAATATTGAAAATATAAGAGGTATCACTAGTGTCCCATTAAAAATGGGACGTTATTAAAAATTAAATAAACTTGGCCCATTTGGTCCAAATCGTTCTTTGTCATTTTGAAATTTAGTTTTATCAAAGAGGTCTCGAAGAAGAGTTTTATCAGTCAATGAAATGCTTAATATTTGAAGAATTTCGTATGTACTTCTA
>NZ_JBFWMI010000036.1:0-30451 GCF_050251695.1 Macellibacteroides sp. | reverse complement strand
CGACGGTCGCAAGCCTCGCCGCTGGTACGTCCCAGGGTAAGGATGGCAATGTCATTGTCCTGCACCTGTGCGGTCATCTCTTCGGCTGTAGGCAGAAACTCTTCGGCACGGGGCAGGGGAGTGAAGGAAAAGGGGGGTCTTCCCTGTGGGAAAAGTCGTTTCTGCTCGTCGAACAGATGTTTTTTGTATTGCTTAATAAGTTTACCGTCTACTGTATAGCCTGCTTTGCGCATACCTTCTACCAGGGATACCGTATAGTAACCGATTCCCGTACTGCCAAATCCCATACCTGCGGGTACCATGTCGTACGAGGTGGTTCCATACAGGGCAACCTTCTTTACGCCTTGTGCCAGCGGAAGGGCCTCTTTATTGTCCAGCAAAACAATTCCTTCGGCACCAATCTTACGGTCTACCTGTGCATGGCCTTTCAGATCTGTTTCATTGGGATATGGATAGCCCGCATAGGTGTGACTTTTAAGAACGAACTCCAGTACGCGTTTCACGTTGCGGTTCAGGATGGCCTCGCTGAGGGTACCGTTTTTTACAGCTTCGTAAATAGCCTTGTACTGGCGGTCTTGTCCCGGTTGCATCATATCGTTACCTGCCAACATGGATGCAACGGCATCCATCCCTGCATTCCAGTCGGACATAACCACTCCTTTGTAGCCCCATTCCGAACGAAGGATATCTTCGGTAAGCTCCTTGTCTTCGCAGGTGTATTTGCCGTTCACTTTGTTGTAGGCGGTCATCACACTCCATGGCTGCGATTCCTTTATGGCTATCTCGAATCCTTTGAGATAAAGCTCGCGCAGGGGGCGGGTGGTGAGTCGGGAGTCATTGTTATTACGGTTTGTCTCCTGATTGTTTACTGCAAAGTGTTTGATACAGGTTCCGGTACCCTGACTTTGAATTCCGTTGATGTAAGCTGCGGCAATCTTTCCCACCACCAGCGGATCTTCGGAATAGTACTCGTGGTTTCGTCCGCAAAGCACATTACGCATCAGATTCACACCCGGGGCCAGCAATACATCCAGTCCGTAGTCCTTAACCTCTCTGCCCAGCGCCTGACCAACCTGGAAAGCTGCTTCGGGATCGAAGGTGGCAGCTACCGTGGTGCTGGACGGAAACTCGGTAGCGTAATAGGTGTGGCTGTCGAATTCGCGTTTGGGAGCCATTGCCAGACGGTGCGGACCGTCGGCCAGGTAAGCCGAAGGGATGCCCAGACGGGGAATGTCGTAGGTACGGCCGGCTGTGCCCGGAAACTTGGCATCGTCGCTCATTGCCATGCCGCAACCAATTACCATGTGTACTTTTTCTTCCAGCGTCATCGCACGGATCACCTCGTCGACGTTTTGCGGGGTGAGCCGTAGCTGCGGCTCCGGTGACGGCAGCTGCGCCTGTACCGTGAGCGCCAAAAAACCGGAGAAAATGGAAATAGATAGTCTTTTCAATTTCATAATTTTAAATGTAATTAAAGTATAGTATTCATTTAGTGGTAACGAAGAAATTTTCAGGTAAAGATACTACTACACCGAAAATTTCTCCATTAACCTAAATCAATTAATGCTGTACATCTTCCTGATTTGTTATTAATTTGTTGGTTTTGTACCGCATAAATAAATTATCACCAGTTTTCATTTTGTTTCATGTTGGGATTTAACTCCAGCTCTTTGCGGGGAATCGGTAACAGTTTATGTTTCGCCTTGAAACCGTAAGCCGAATTCTTGAACAAGAACTTAACACCTTCACTAGAGAAGGCCGGAATTTCCTTCCCTTGCTGACCCATAACAGCTTCAGCATCGTTCCAACGGGTGAGGTCCTGGAAACGTACACATTCCATGCAGAGCTCCAACCGTTTCTCCTTCTTTACATCGTCCAGGGTAACCGTTGTTAAATCGGGTAGTTTGGCCCGCGAACGAATGCGGTTGATGTAAGAAAGCGCTTTGGCCTTGTCGCCGCCCTGTACATGTGCTTCGGCAGCCAGCAGTAATACCTCTGCATAGCGCATCACCCGGAGGTTGATGTATTGCAGGGCCTGAAAGTAAGAGGCATCGTAAATACAGTCTTCTTTCAGTGCACGTGTTTTCCACATAAAGTAACCTTCGTGTCCCACCATATTGGCACCGGGCTGCAATACAACCCCGATCTTATTTAATTGCTCGTAACTGCGCAGTGTGCTGTTTAACCGGTAGCCATCGGTTCCTTCTCTTTCCACAAAAGCATCATACAACGATTTGCGTGGATTCATAAAGCCATAGGTACCCGAAGCGATGGTTTGGGCAGCTTCGCCGGTAACGAACAATTTATCCGAACGCCATCCCATCATCAGGTAGGTCATTGTCAGCAGGTCCCAGTTCCAGGCCTGTTCCGGGTCGTTCCGTCGCTGCACCTCCAGCATGGACTCGCAGCTTCCGTTGGCTTCTACGTGCAGCAGCTTATCGTAAGCACCCGGGTATAGATCGTATTTGCCGGATTCGATCACTTTGTCGAGAATAGAGGCCGCTTCGCTGTACTTACCCTGGAATACATACGCCTTCCCGAGCATGGCCTGTGCCACCTCTTTGGTGGTACGGATCGTTGTCTCTTTATCGTTAACGTTGTTTTTTGATGGCAGAACGTTGAGGTTGATGGCTTCTGTAAGATCCTTTTCAATAAACGCCCAGGTGTCTTGCGGACTGCTGTTGCCCTGTCTGTACTCGTCCGGTGTGAGCAGATGATCTACGATGGGAGCTGTTCCATAGAGGGTTACCAGTTCGAAATGCGCCCATGCACGGAAAAACTTAGCTTCGGCCAGGGCACGCTTTTTCACATCCGTATCCGGTTCCATCAGGTCGATAATCAGGTTTGCTTTGTAAATGATGCTGTACATGCCCGAATACAAGCTGGCTATCATGGGATGATCCGTGTCGAAGGTATATTCGTTCAACTGTTCCATTTGGGCATTGTCGCCACGCGAACCACCACCGCTCCACACATCGTCGGCCAACGAATTTTTGGTCATGAACCAATTGTAGTAATTGCTGCTCCAGCTGAAGTATAAAGAAGCCAATGCCTGCATAGCCTCCTGATCTGTTTGGTAAAAGTCTTCCTGACTCCCCATATTACCATGTTTGGGGATGTCCAGCCGGTCTTCGCATCCTGTGTTAAGCACCGAAAGCAGTCCCAGCAGCCAAATATAGATATATCTTGTTTTCATTATTCTTACTGTAAATTGTGGTTTTTAAAATTCAATATTCAAGCCTAAAACAACCTTCTTGGAACAAGGATACGACCCTTTGTCCACACCCATTCCCGAAGTGGAATTGGCAGCCGCCTCCGGATCGAAGCCCGGGTATTTTGTGAAGGTGAAGAAATCGTCCAGCGAACCGTATACCCGGAGGTTGTTCACAAAGATCTTTTTCATCCATGTTTTGGGGAGGGTATATCCCAATTGAATCTGCTTAATCTTGAAGAATGAGCCGTCGTATACCAAAGCATCGGAGGTCTGGTATTTATCCATGTTCTGGGCGCCGGCGCGTGGAACAGTCCCCGACTTATTATCGGCCGTCCAGCGATTGTCGTAAAATACCTCTTTCAGTTTGTTGGATGCTGCATAATCGGGACGATTGATACAGTTGAAGATGTCGTTGCCCTGCGATCCGGTGCCGAACAGCGTGAAGTCCAATCCTTTCCAACTGGCGGTTAGTGTAATTCCATAGGTGAAATCAGGTATGGCATCGCCGATGTAATCCAAATCGCCATCGTTCAGGTCGCCGCTGTTATCCAGGTCATGGAACATGGGATTACCCGTTTCCGGATCCACCCCTTTGAATTTATAGCCGCGGAAGTAGTAAACAGGGAATCCCTCTTCGAAGTAGGTGATGGTGCTGGTATGGAAGTTAACACCGTTGATACGCGTAATAGACGGGTCAACGTAGGTTACCTCGTTCGTTAAGGTGGCAAGGTTGGCACGCAGGCTGTAATGGAAGTCGCCGATATGGTCTCTCCAGCCCAGTTCAAACTCCCAGCCCTTGTTGCTTACGTTACCGGCATTCATGGGCGAGGTTGTTCCTCCTACAATCAATGAAGGGGTGGTACCGTTTACCAGCAGATCTTTGGTCTTTTTGTTAAAGTAGTCCATTCCTACAGTAAGACGATCTTTCAGGAACCTGGCATCCAGACCGATGTTGATCTGTTCGGAAGTCTCCCATTTCAGCTTATCGTTACCCATGGATGAGGGAGCCACAGCATTGATATAATAATTGCCCGTTCCGAAAGGGTAGAGCCCTTTCAGAGCCATGTCCGTGCTGTATGGATAGTTGCTGAGGGCAGCCAGACTACCGTTTTGTCCCCAGCTGGCACGCAACTTCAAGCTACTTACCTGATGCTTGAGCGGAGCGAAGAACTCTTCTTCCGACAGGGTCCATCCGGCAGATACCGCAGGAAAATATCCCCAGCGGTTGGTGGAGGGAAGCAGTGATAAGTCGGCTGCATCGGCACGAAGTGATCCCTGCAAAAGGTAACGCCCTGCAAATTCGTATCCTACACGTCCGAAGTAAGAAAGTTTGGCCGAACGTATTTTCTCGCCGGCTACCCCCTTGGTTGCCGAAGCCGAACCATAGTTGAGGTAATAGAACAACGGATCGTTTTTCTTGATGGCATCTTCGCTGTTGGCCGAAAGACTTCCATATACATTGTCGTTGGTGGATTCCTGGTACGACATACCCACCATTCCGGTTACAGTATGTTGTCCGAAGCTCTTCGTGTAGTTGGCAAAGTTCTCCCATTGATAATATATACTTGTGGTAGATCTGGCATTGAGGCTCACATAGTCGCGGCTCTGGGTGGAGTTTCCGTAGAAGGGAAGGTCGGTGGACGACTGACGGGTTCCCGACAACCGGTAACCGAAACGCGAGGTGAATGTGAAATCCTTGATAGGTTTGAAGTCGGAGTAGATGGATCCGTTTACGTTGAATCCACTGTTTTTCCCAATATTATTGTCGCGCATGATCATAGGATGAAATTGCTCGCCGGCATAATATTTGGACACTGCATAGTAGTCGCCGTTCTCGTTTTTGAGCAGGTGTTTACCATTATTCAAAGCAGTCTGCATGTGAGCCGGCAGCTTATCCGCCGCGTAGGTATCGGGCGTAAGCGGGTCCAGTTGGAGGATAGAGGTTAGCAAGCTGCCGTATTCGTTGTTCATGGATACGCTGCGTATATTGAATTTCTCTATCTGATTGGTGGTTCCCACTTTGAGCCAGGGCTTGATTGCATATTCGGAATTGATGGTTGCCGTAAGACGTTTGTAAACATCGACATCTCCCTTTACAATCCCGTTATTATCCAGATAGGTTAGAGATAGATAGTAATTGCCGTTTTCGCTGCCGTTGGTGAAAGATACATTGTGCTTTTGCATCTGACTGTTATCAAAGGCTACGTCGGTCCAGGCAGTATTCGTTACCCCGTCCCAGCCGTTTCGAAGTTCGTTTTCTGTAAAAGTCTGCGACTCTACCATATAATCGATGTACTGCTCTGCATTCAGCATGGCCGGGATACGAGCCAGCGATTGCGACGACCATTGGAAATCGTAGGAAATCTTTCCTTGTCCCGCTTTCCCCTTCTTGGTGGAGATAAGTACAACCCCGTTGCCGGCTTCGGCACCGTAGATGGCTGCAGAGGCAGCATCTTTAAGCACCTCCATGGATGCGATGTCGTTGGGATCGATGCCGCTGATGTCGCTCAGTCGGATCCCGTCTACCACATACAGGGGATTGGAGGAAGCATTGGAAGAGTAACCTCTTACACGAACGGTAGGCGAGGCTCCCGGAGCAGCAGAGGTTTGGATAACCTGTACCCCGGCTGTTTTGCCTTGCAATGCCGCCGGAGCGTTACTGATGGTGCGGTTTTCCAGATCTTCGGCCTTTACCTGCGAGATGGCCCCGGTAACGGAGCTCTTTTTCTGAACACCGTATCCTACCACTACAACCTCTTCCAGCGTTTTAGTATCCTCATTTAGCTGAATGTTCATCACTCCTGCAACGGCTTTCTTCTCCTGAGTTACAAAGCCGATATAGGAAAATACAATGGTGGCACCCTGCTGTACGGACAGACTGTAGTTGCCATTTAAGTCGCTCATCACACCGTTGGTGGTTCCTTTTTCAACGATGCTCACCCCGAGCATAGGCTCTTTCAGGTCGTCTGTAATACGCCCTGAAACTTTAACGGGTCCCTGTGCCGATAGGTAAGACACAGTGGCCAACAGAAAAAGCACCATGATAAGTAGCTTTTTCACCGATTTGCTTTTCATAATTCTTTTCATTAAGTTATTAACTAGATTGATTACTGCATGTTCCCGGTTTCTTCCCCGCCTTTGCAGGGAATAAGCCGGGAGTTTACGTTCTTTACATTAAAATGTGGTATGGTTTTACGACGGATCAGAAGCCGCGGGTTGGAAATGCTTTTACCAGCTCCATCAACTCCTTGTCGTGATTATACTTTTCTTCGCATACATTGTCGAAGCACATCGTAGCACCCTTTTGGGCTGTATAAGGATCCCACTGGGGCAGACTTTCGTGGTTGGGATTGCCTGTCCGTGCAAAATTTATCCAGGCGCTGCTCATTTTCTGTGCCAGTATTTGCGCTTTGCCGCTCCCGCCGGTCATACTGGCGTGACGTGTTACATTGTCGAAAACAAAAGGAATCTCCATGCAGTGTGTGCTTCGCAGGCTGCCATTCATTACGGGTGATTCCCAGGTAAAAAGATACATATAGACAGGAGCTCCCTGTTGAGCGGCCTTCAGACGTGCCTGTTCTACTGCACCGGGACGGAAGATTACATCTACATCCAACAGATCCTTGGGTTCATAGTAGGGGTATGCCTTTTCAAATGCAGTAAGGAAATCGTTGGTCTTTTCGCCGTACTTCTGTTTAAGTATCTCTACGGCTTTTTCTTTTGTGATGGTTCTGTAGGCCGGCACATAGGTGCTCATGGTGAATTCGTGCAGTGTGGTTCCTATCATCACAGGTATGTCCTTACTCTGTGCCGGAGCTTGCGGATCGAAAGGTTGTGCGGGCAACACATCGCCGTCTACCGTTGGCGCCCATCCGAAGATAAAGGAGGAGATACCCTCTTTCTCGGCCTGTTCCTTTACTTTCTTTATAGCCGTTTCGCCGGCGGCAAGTAACTTTTCGTAGGGTATTGTTTGCAACTGGTCGAGCTGAGAGGGTTTTAATCCCAATTCCTCCACCACGGCCGTACCGATACGGCGTGAATACGTTGCTTCCATTGTTCGCAACATTGAACCGCTCTGTATAATGGCTTTGTGAAACAGCCCCTTGGCCGATGGTGTGGCAAGAAGGGTGGAGACTTTGCCTCCGCCGCCCGACTGTCCGAATATGGTTACATTCTGTGCATCGCCTCCAAAGGAAGCAATATTCTTGTTTACCCATTGAAGAGCTGCAACTAAGTCGAGTAACCCTGCATTGCCCGATTTAGCATATTTGTCTCCGAAGGCAGAGAGGTCCAGAAAGCCCAGCGCGTTGAGCCGATGATTAAGGGTTACAACAACTACATCTCCATTCTTTGCCAGGTTACTTCCATCATAGGATGGTAATTCCTGTCCGCTTCCTGCAGCATAACCTCCGCCGTGAAGCCATACCATGACAGGGCGTTTCTTTCCGTCTTTTAATCCGGGAGTCCATATGTTTACACGCAGACAGTCCTCGTCGGGGAACCCGTCGTTCCAGTCAAAGGCAAAAGCCGACTCGTCGTGATACCAGCCTGCTCGTTTGCCCTGTGGGCAAGTAGGACCATAGGCACGGCTGCTCCGGATTCCTTCCCACTTTGCAACGGGTTGAGGAGGCATGAAGCGTTCGGCTTTGGCATACGGAATACCTTTGTATTTGTACACACCGTTTTCCTGATATCCGGCCACCGTTCCGGATTCAGTTTCTGCAATTGCATTGGTGTCCGACGCGAGGACTTCGCCATCAGTCTTCGCCTCTTGCTTGTCAGCTTTTACAATCCCTCCGCAAGAGGACAGGAGGAGGGCCGCCGTGAGTAGCGGCAATGAGAAAAATAGTTTTTTCATGGTAGCATAATTTTCTTGATTATTACTTCGGCAATATTACCCCCTTTCCTCCGGACGGATTGTCTGATGCATTCAAACGGTTTTCATTTACGTTCAAAATGATTGTTCTATGTGTTCAAATGTTTGTTCTTTTGTTCAAATGGAGTCTGCTACAAGCTGTAGCCCGATTATTATGCTTATTTTCGCATCGGAACAAACAAATCGGACTATGTTGATCGCTGATTATCCATACAGAAAAAACACCTTCGGTGCACACCTGTGGCTGCTGCTTTTTATCTGCATATTTTCTTCCTGCCGCCCTTCCGAACCGGAAACCGGACAAGGATATAGTGCCGGAGCAGAGAGCCCGGTCATCACGAACGATATTTCAAACCAACAGATCAAAGCCTTTGCCGAGGATGCGCAAGGTTACATCTGGGTGGGAACTTTCCGCGGACTGAACCGATATAACGTGCACGAATACCATCAATATTTTTGTACGGACGACTCATCGGGATTACCGGATAATCAAATAACGGACCTTTTACTTGACTCGAAAGGCAGGATGTGGGTGGCAACCGTAAACGGAGTCTGCATCTACACCGATAAGGATAATTTTCAGCGTATTCCATTCGATCATGAAAACAAAAATATTCACCAACTGATGGAGAACCGCGAGGGGCATATTCTGATGGCTACCGAGCAACAGCTTTTTGTTTACAATTCCGACCGAAACCGACTGGATTGTGTGTTGACGGATCTTGATCCGCAGCATACCTTCAATACGGAATGTCATATTGATAATGAAAACAACCTGTGGGTGGTAAATTACAGTTCGTTACGTAGGTACAACGCATCAACGATGGAACTTTTGGATTCTGTAGCCACAAAGAGTTACCCTTATCACTCTTTTATGCATGGCGACGAACTTTGGCTTACAGGCAACCAAACTCTTTCTATTTTCGACACACGAACCCGCCAGTACCGCCCTGTTCCGGAGGCAATTGCCAGACATCCCCAGCTGGCCTCGGCCGAAATCGATTATATTCATCCTTATGGTTCACATGCATTGTTGCTGAATACGACCAAATACGGGATGTTCTGCTATAATTATAAGGAGGGTACCGTGACTCATCAGAGTGAAGATGGCTTTCCTTTTGAGGTGCCTCGTTTTAAGATTAACCAGCTGTTTACTGATTCGCAACAGAATTTGTGGATAGGTTCCGTTGATCAGGGTTACACCGTTTGTTACAACTATAAGGAGCGTTTCAACAACAATAATTACCTGCGCTCGCGATTGGAAAATAAATCGGTTGTGTCTATAGCCGTCAGTAAGGAGCAGGATCTGTGGATTTCAACCCTGATGGACGGACTGTTCGTTTACAATATGCGGAACCAGAAGATGGAGTCGATAGATTTGGATCGCCTTTTGCCACAGGCCAGCAAGAAAGCTGTGCATGTAAATCAGTTATTAGTGGACCACAGTGATGCGATTTGGATGACTGTAACAGATAACGTGGTACTGAAGTGCCGTTACGTAAACGGACGGTTGGAAGTGGAGAGCAGGTTTCAGGTATTTCTGCCAATGTCAATCACCCAGGATGAACACAAAACCATCTGGATCGGCACGGCTACACCTTATGTATATGCTCTTAAGCAAGGCGACACTCAATTTCGTACAATTCAGGCATTCGATACCCGGTTTATCTTTATACCCGGTCTATTGCCTTTACGTAACGGCAATTTGCTGGTTGCTGCTTTTTATCAACCGATGAAGCTGATCAATCGTGAAAGTGATGAGATTAGCCGGTTGGAGGTAACCGACGAGGATATGAAAGGCAGCATCCAACGTTCTGTTTTTATTCCAACGGCCTTGCATGAAGATAGCCGGGGTGATATATGGATAGGTACAGTAAGTAACGGTTTACTTTGTTACACACCATCGACCGGAAAATTAAGGCCTGTATTGGGTAGTCCCTGTCTGGATATTTCCAGTATTGAAGAGGATGAACAGGGGCATCTTTGGGTGAGCACGCTATATGGCCTTGGAAAATACGACCGCTCCGTTGGTACTTTTACCAACTATTTTGCTGCGGATGGAATTGGAGGGAACCAATTTTACGACCGGGCCTCTTGTCGCCTGCCCGACGGAACGATGCTTTTTGGGGGAACGCACGGACTTACTTTCTTTAATCCGCTGGATGTCCCTGCAAAACGGCATGTCCCGTTGCTGTTCGAGGATTTGAAGGTTCACAACCGGCTGATACATCCCAATGAGGCCAATTGTATTGATAAACATCTATCGTACCGGCCGGATATCAGACTGAGTCACGACCAGAACGGATTCAGTATATCATTTACCGCCCTGGATTACTGCGAATTTGAACGGGTACACTATCACTATATGCTGGAAGGATTTGATCATTATTGGGTGGATGCCCGCAACAACCGCGAAGCCTACTATGCAAATCTGCCTGCTGGAACCTATACTTTCAGGGTGAAGATAACAAATAACGACAAGAGTATCGTAGACACCGAAAGTTCGATTCGTGTTATCGTGAAGCCCGCTCCCTGGAACACCTGGTGGGCTTACACGATCTATCTCATCTGTGCGGCGGCTGTCGTCCTTCTTTTCCTGCGGGCCTTGCTGCGTATCAAAGCCGAAAGAGAGGCGGCGCATCTGGCAAAATTGGAGAAAGAGCAGGAACAGCGTGTCAACCAGATGAACATGAGCTTCTTTGCCAATGTTTCACACGAGTTCCGAACGCCCCTTACTATGATTTCTGCTCCCATTATGCAGCTTTGCAATGCCCCGGACATTACAGGAGAGAATAAAAACCTTCTTTGTATCGTTCAAAGAAGTGTTACGCGTATGCTGCGTCTTGTAAACCAATTGATGGACTTCAACAAACTGGAGAATGACAGTCTGAAGTTGAAGGTTGCAAGAATGGATATCATCGCTACCCTGCAACGGCAGGTGGATGTCTTTTCACTGAGCGCACGTGATAAAGGTATAATTCTGAATACATGCGGAATGGAGGATACGTTTCTTATGTGGATGGATGAGGATAATGTGGACAAGGTTTTTGCCAACCTGATGTCTAATGCGCTGAAATTTACGCCCGAAGGTGGAAGTATACAGGTGACTTTTGATTTAATTAATCAGCAGGAAGCGGCATCTCTTTTTACTCTAAATGAGTCTGCGAAAGATATGCAATACGTAAAGATATGTGTCGCCAACACCGGGAAAAGTATTCCGGAAGATCAGCTTGAAAAGATATTTGAGCGTTATTACCAGGTGGCAAATCAAACGGAAGGTTACTACAACTGGGGAACAGGAATTGGGCTGTATTATGCCCGTTGCCTGGTTAAGCTGCATCACGGACACATTAAGGCTTCTGTTCCGGACGAGGGAGGTGGAGCTGTATTTACTTTTATCCTACCAGTAAATGATTGCGCGTATACCGAAGACGAACGAGTGTCGAGGCAGACAAGGCAGTCGGATATCTTCCCGCTGGATGACGAATACGAGTCGGATCGCTCCGATAATCATAAATTATCAGATCTGAAGGAGTTGGGTTATTCTGACACTGATAAGCAACCAAAGGGTGCAGAAGAACGTAAGAATATACTTGTGGTGGACGATGATACCGAGGTGGTACATTATCTGAAAACACTTTTATCGCCACACTACCGTGTTATCTGCCGTTTCAATGTAGATAGTGCCCTGAAGGCAATGCAGGAAGAGGCGCCGGATTTAATCCTGAGCGATGTGGTTATGCCCGATAAAGATGGTTACAGTCTTTGCCGGGAGGTTAAAGATAACTTGCAGTTATGCCATATTCCCGTTATATTGGTGACAGCCAAGGCCACTTTGGCTAATCAGGTGGAGGGGCTCAATATCGGTGCTGATGCGTATGTTACCAAACCATTCGATCCCGGTTATCTGCTCGCCCTGATCAACTCTCAACTTAAAAACCGGGATAAGGTAAGGAATATTCTCAGTCGATCTACTCAAACGGATAAGATGGACGAAAACATCCTTTCGCCGCAGGATAATGCCTTTATGACCGACCTGTATCACTTGATGGAAAATGAACTCTCTAATCCGGAACTGGATGTGGTTCGTATGACGGAGCTGATGCACATTTCACGTACAAAATTTTACTATAAAGTAAAAGGTTTGACTGGTGTAAATCCCAGTGTGTTTTTTAAGACTTATAAGCTTAATCGGGCGGCGGAACTTATAAACGAAGGAAAATATACGGTATCTGAAATAGCGGATATGACTGGTTTTAGTACCTTGTCTCATTTCTCAGCCAGCTTCAAGAAACATTTCGGTACGAGTCCCAGTGATTACCATAAATCTTAATTTACTAATATTCTGGCAAGAAACGAACTTGTTTTATCATTTATGAAAAGTTGAATGGGATTTAATAGATTAGTTTTGTAAAATTATTTGTTACTAATCAGATTTGTTTTACCGAGAATTAATCCTATCAGAAGTATGAGACAATCATTGTTTTGCATTGGAATTTTAGTAGCATTCATCTTGGTCGGTTGCAGGGGCGGAGGAGTCGCTGTAACTTCCCTTAAGGTAGAAATGCAGGAAAATCCACAAGGAGTAAGTGTTTTGACCCCCCGTTTTTCGTGGCAGATAACCTCTGTCAACCCCGATTTAGTGCAACAATCCTATTGGATTCAGGTGGCTCGTTCTGCTGAAGATCTGCAGCAGGGCAAAGAGCTTGTTTTTGATTCGAAAGAGGTGCAAAGCGACCAGTCGGTTCTTGTTCCATACAGTGGAGAACTTCTGCAGTCGAAGGGAGTCTATTATTGGAGAGTAAAAGTGATTACAAATCAGGGTGCTACCGATTGGAGTGATGTGAAGCACTGGTCTATGGCTTTTCTGAATGATTCGGACTGGAAAGCTTCCTGGATTGGCGAAGATTCAATCTCGAACCCTAACGAAACAGATCAGGGCAACACACGATTGGCTGCCCGTTACTTACGTAAATCTTTCGAGAACAAGGCTGCAGTCAAACGCGCTGTGTTGTATATTTCCGGACTGGGATCGTATGAAGCTTATCTGAACGGTAAGCGTGTGGCCGAAGATGTTTTTGCCCCCATGCCTTCGTGGTATCCGAATAGGGTGTATTATAATGTGTACGATGTTACCTCGTTGTTGCAGGAAGGGACAAATACGGTAGGTGTAAAGTTGGGTAACGGACGTTATTTCGGCATGCGACAGTCCGAGACAATGATGTTTGGTCTGCCCCGTCTGCTGGCACAACTTGAAATTGAGTATACCGATGGATCTGCCGAAGTGGTGGTTAGCGATAAGTCGTGGAAGGTAACTTCGCGCGGCCCGATTGTTGCCAACAATGAATTTGATGGCGAAGAATATGATGCCCGGTTGGAACTTCCCGGTTGGGAGTCTGCCAATTACGATGATTCCAATTGGAAAGAGGCTGATATCATGACTACACCGGCTGGAAAACTTACGGCACAGCCCAATCCAAATATACAGGTTCAGGATGAGGTGTCGCCTGTAAAAATTACCAAACGTGCCGATGGTACGTATATTCTGGACATGGGACAAAATATGGTGGGATGGCTTAAAATCAATAATCTTACAGGAAAGAAAGATCAGCCTGTCCGCTTCCGGTTTGCAGAGATTCTGAATCCCGACAGCTCTTTGTATCTGGCAAATATCCGTTCGGCTTTGGTTACGGACGTATATACGCCTGCCAAAGACGGAGACTTTAGCTGGGAACCCTCTTTTGTTTACCACGGATTTCGTTACGTAGAGATTTCCGGACTCGATTACCAGCCTGAACTTACCGCTTTTACGGGTAGAGTGATTTACGATAAAATGGAAACAACCGGACAGTTCGAAACGTCCAACCAGATTATAAACCAGGTATTCAAAAATGCTTTCTGGGGTATCCGTGGTAATTATCGCGGAATGCCAACCGATTGTCCCCAACGTGATGAACGTCAGGGCTGGCTGGGAGACAGGTCGACCGGTTGTTTTGGCGAAGCATTTGTGCTTGACAATGCCTCTCTGTATAGCAAATGGATGCAGGATATTGAAGATTCTCAAAGTCCGGAGGGAAGTATCTCGGATGTTTCGCCAAGGTATTGGACCATTTACAACGACGATGTGACCTGGCCGGCAGCTTATTTCTATGGAATGAAGATGTTATGGAAGCAGTACGGTGATACAAATCCGATTGTAAAACATTATGCTTCCATGAAACGGTACCTGGAACATATCCAGCAGGTATCCATGAAGGACTATATTCTTACCAAGGATACGTACGGCGATTGGTGCATGCCGCCGGAATCGCAGCAATTAATCCACTCGCAGGATCCGGCCCGTAAGACCGATGGTGCGATTCTGAGTACAACCATGTATTACAGTTTGTTGAATCTGATGACCGAGTTCGCAGAGATTTCAGGAAACAAAGGAGATATACCAGGATATAAGGATCTTGCTTCCAAAATTAAGGAGGCCTATAATACCCGCTTCTTCAATAAAGATTCTGCATTGTACGGCAACAATACGGTTACGGCCAACATACTTTCGCTTCAATTGGGTTTAGTGCCCGAGGGATATGAAGCTAAAGTATTCGATAATATAGTAAAGAAGACTGAAGTTGATTTTGGTGGACATGTAAGCACCGGGGTATTAGGTATTCAGCAGCTCATGAGGGGACTTACCCAATATGGCAATGTGAATTTGGCTTATAAGATAGCAACGAACGAGACCTATCCCAGCTGGGGACATATGGTTAAAAATGGTGCGACCACGATTTGGGAGCTATGGAACGGAGAGACAGCTGATCCTGCCATGAATTCGGGGAATCATGTGATGCTGCTGGGTGACTTGTTAATCTGGTATTACGAAGATCTGGCAGGAATCAAATGTGCGCCGGGCTCGGTTGCTTATAAAAAGCTGTTGATGGAACCCAAATTCCCCCAAGGTTTGAGTCATGTGAAAGCTGCTTATAAGTCGGCTTACGGAGAAATCCGGAGTGAATGGAGCAAAGAGGGGGATATCTTCTCATGGGATATTACCATTCCCGGCAATACTTCTGCCTTAGTCCGCCTCCCGAAAGAATTGAATCTAGCTTCTCCGAATCAGCAGGGTGTACGGAAAGTTACAGAAAATGAAACCATGATTGAAATTGAACTTGGATCAGGAACTTATCACCTCTCTAACAGTAAATAATTACCTGAAAGGAACAGCCTTTTATTTATACTTCTTCTAATTAGATCGAAAACTGAAAGAATAAGCATACGAATGGAAATTGATATGCTATATTTGCAATGCAAAATAGAGCAAAATGTTTTAAATGTGTTCAATCTCAGATTATACTATTAATTTATAAAAGGTTATGAAAAGATTCTTTAGACAATGTGGAAAATTAATGGCTGCGTTTACTTGCGTAGCTATTGCAATCGCTATGCTTGCAATTCCAGAAATGGCTTCGGCAAAGGGAAACAAGAAAGTTGGAATTCAACTTTACTCAGTAATGGATGCAGTAAGAGAAAATCCCAAAGCATCGATCGAACGTCTGGCCGGCATGGGTTTCAAGGCATTCGAGTTGGTACAGTGGGGTGGAGATACGAAGGTGTTTGGACTTCCTGCAGAAGAGTTCAAAGCTCTTTGTGATCAAAACGGTGTGAAAATCATCTCTACGCATTCTAGTATTCAGGAAGATACGGCAAAGGAAGATGAGATTATGCAACGCTGGCGTCAACTTTTTGAGATTCAGAAAGCATGTGGTGGCAAATATTTTGTTATCCCTAGCTACAATGTGGACTACACTGTGAAGGATGTACAACAAATGTGTAACTATTTTAACCGTGTAGGTAAGATTGCAAAAGAGTATGGGTTGAAACTTGGATATCACAACCATGCCAACGAATACAAAAAACTTAAGGATAGCGACAAGGTTATGTGGGAATATCTTGTAGAAAATACAGATCCACGGTACGTGTGTTTCGAAATGGATGTTTATTGGTGTACAAAGGGAGGCAAAGATCCTGTAGCGTATTTGAAGAAATATCCTAAACGTATCGAGATGTTACATATTAAGGATGAATTTGTGATTGGCGAAAGTGGAACGATCAACTTCGAGGCTATATTCAACCAATTCTATAAGAATGGAATGAAGAATTACGTAGTTGAAATCGAAACTCCAAAAGCATTAAGAGAGAAGACCAATGCAGACGGTAGTAAATATACGAAGGAACAGATTATGAATGAGATGTTCGTAGCAGCACAAAAGAGTGCGGCGTACCTTACCAATGCCAAGTTTGTAAAATAATCTCTTTTAGATTGATCAATATAGAATCAGTATCCAATAAGGATTATTCCAGGAAAGATCATAGTAAGATCTATTGTTGTTTATGGGAAATACTACCAAAGCAAAGTCTTAGGTAGTATTTTCTTTTTTAAGGAACCACTAAGATCTATAAGTGATTGATCTGATTTAAATCCAATTCGTCGAAATTTGATATAGTGTAAAAGCAACCATTCGATTGTAGCTCTTCATGTGAATGAGAAGTTGTTATTCCTACGACCCTGATTCCTGCGTTCAATGCCGAAATCACTCCTCCTAATGAATCTTCAATAACGATGCATTCCGTGGTTTTTAAATTTAGTTTGGCCAAAGCCAGATTAAATATTTCTGAGTCGGGTTTACCCCTTACTATTTCGTGTCCTCCGGTTATAGAAGAAAAATAGGGTCTGATATTTATTTCATCTAATACAAAGTCAATGTTGGGCATATCTCCCATGGTTGCTAGGGCTGCAACAATGTGCTGATTGTTCATTTTATTTAATAAGTCAGTCAGTCCTTGTATTTCCTTTATATGACTTTTATACATAGCCCGGTAAGTGCGTTCCTTTTCCTGTCCCAACTCTTTGACTTTATCCTCTTCAAGATCCTGACCAAAAAATCTTCTTATCATTTCGTCAATGTTTCCATGGTTTTGAGCCTGAAATTCTTCGGGAGCAAGTATAATTCCATGCTTTTTTAAAAAGAGTAACCAAGCATCCTTGTGGAATGGTATGCTATCCACTAAAGTACCATCCATATCAAATATTATAGCTTTTATCATTGCCATTTTAAGTATTAATTTATAGAGTGCTTTTATGAAGATAACAGTCTATACGTGATAATAATTGTCAAATATAATATTATTTTTATTCTATTCTGCGAACAGAGATTTGAAAAGGTTAAAACAAAATCCAGCCCTCTCTGTTACTATATATGATGAGGCTTAAGTTGTATAAAATAAATAAGAATCGGTTATTGCTATTACCCCTGGCAATATTGCTTTGTTTTTCTTGTTCACTCAAACAAGAGATAAAGCAGTTCTTTGATATTCCCCTCAATTCATCAGTATACACGCCTAAACCTACTGATTCGAGGGTTTGTACAACTGCGAATTTTGTATCGGTAACCGACCATCTTTCTAAAACTAAACCTCAGGGTGAAAGTAAATTTATTGTAAACCGTTCTAATTGTGAGACTCTTTCGCTGATTTGGATAACTAAATCCGTGATTTATGAGGGAAATAAGCTTCGAGGAGAATCCGGAGTTCCCATATTTATATTTCAGCGAAAGCTAATTATTTGATTTCTAAACAGATTATGTGTTTTATGGATTAAATACAATTTAATCCATCCATCTTTTATTTGTTTAATTTTAAATATTTAGGAATATCATGATTCAAAATAACAAAGAGTTGCAGCAAGCATACTCACTTTCCGGAGCTTTTACTCTTGCGTTGCGTTTAGTGGTTGGTTGGACCTATTTTTCGGCATTCTGGAGAAGGTTGATCCTCGATAACAAATTAATCGCCGATGAAGCAGGATACATTGGTGAAAAATTTAATCACTTTTTGCCAAACGCGTTAGGTATAAAGCCACTTATAGAATATTTAGTTTCCAATCCGGAATCACTGTGGTGGGCTATGGTTCTTTTCACTATTGTTGAGGCCATTGTAGGGCTATTTATTATGCTGGGTTTATTTACCCGTCTTATGAGTTTGGGAGTTTTGGCACTTGCTACCGGCATTTTACTTGGCTCCGGATGGCTGGGAACTACCTGTCTTGATGAATGGCAAATCGGAATTCTGGGTATGGCAACCGGATTTTCCATCTATTTTACAGGTGGAGGTGTATATTCGATGGATCACTACTTATTCAGAAAGTCTGCCATCCGCCAGTCTAACTGGTTCGCATGGATCGGATCGGGTGTGTTGCCTATACCCTCTAAAGTCTTAAACCGGATCATTCTTGGTGGTTCTGTAGCCATATTAGGTATGACGTTGTTCACCAATCAGTATTTCCATAATGGTGTATGGGGTGAGTTGCATAATAAGTCCGTAAAACCCGTTGTGGAGATATCTGACGCAAAATTGGATAGTAGACAACTTACGTTTACAGTTTACAGAGTGGAAGGTGCAGATGTATACGGTTCATTTCTTATCGGGATTGAATTAAAAGATAAGGATGGTAATAGTCTGATTAGAAAGGATGGCGCCGAATTATCGAAATTTCAGGAATCAGATATAAAAAACCGATACGTTGCTAAAATTAAACCCGGAAAACACAGCTTGATTATTCCTCTGGGGAGTAAAGCCGAAATCAGTATTGCCGATGATTTATTCAGCACCTTGCCAAAAGGAGAATATAGCCTGATTCTTACAGATATTAGTGGCATTACATGGACTCAAACAATACTTAATTAAGGATTGGCAAGTATAGTAAAGGATATCAGAAGCGTTTTTAAAGGCTTCTGATATCTTTTTGTTATAAATTCAGCTTATTTTACGTTTGATTTGCGTGCAATCATCCGTATGATGGCCGATTCTCCGCTATGTCCGATGCCTTCTGAAAGAGTTGTTATACATTTTTCAAGTTTGATAATTTCCATATCCTGAAATATCGTTGACAGCTCATCTTCAGAGAATAACATATCAATATCTTTGGGGCCTCCTGCCGATTCATTTTGTTTTTGATATTCACGTTGCTCCTTGCTAAAACCCTCAAACAAAACATACCCTCCTGTTTTCAAGAATGGTAGCAGCCTCCTGAAAAATTCTGTTTTGTTTTCTTTGGGTATATGGGCATATATCAAGGCTATAACATCAAATTGAGAAGGTCTGTATTCAACCGAATCAAAGCTTGCAATCTGGTAGTTTATGTTTACATTCTGTTGATTGGCTAATTTTATGGCTTTGTTCCAACCCTCTTTACTTAAATCGAATGCTTCTACTTTCCATCCGCATTGGGCGGCATATACAGCATTTCGGCCTTCTCCTTCGGCAGGTAATAAAATCGTGCCGATAGGATGTTTAATAATATACTCTTTAAAAAATGCATTCGGATTCGTTCCGTAAATATATTTTCCGTCGCGGTATCTATCATCCCAGAAATTACTCATATCCATTCAATTTAAATGATAACAATCCAAAGTTACATAATAATTTGGATTTTCTCTTTAATGGCTTTGTGCTTACTGCTGATCTTTTTGAAAATATTCTGAAGGTGTCATTCCCGTAATCAGTCGGAAGTTACGTAAAGCCGTTGCGCGTGAACGATAACCTGCATCAAAAAATGCATCCTGAAAGTTTACCGGTTGCTTTGCTTTGATCTGGTTAAGAAAATCTTTTATACGCAGATGGTTTATGTAAGCGGTATAGCTTTCGTATCCATTGTCCTGTATTACCTGATTCAGTGTTGTACGGTTGGTACAAAGAGCCTGCGCAAGCGTATTAAGAGATAAGTCGGGATCCCGCCAGGCAAAAGTATTTTCCATATAGGCATTCAATCTGTCGATCAGAATTGTGTTCTTCACTTTGGTGAATGATTCTGTACAAGGAGCAGATGGCTCTTCCTCTTTTTGTATGACTGTCTCCGTCACAACGGGTTTTCTTATTAAGCGTACAAACAGTTCCATATAAGCTATATAAAGGCTGCATCCCACACTTACGTAATAGTAAAGTGAACGAATAATTGGATTTTCGAAAGTTAATACCAGAATGTATGCCAATGTATTAAGTGATAGTGTAAAGACATACTTTCTTATCCATACGTAATCCGTGTTGTTA
Source organism: Macellibacteroides sp. (assembly GCF_050251695.1). Lineage (NCBI taxonomy): Bacteria > Pseudomonadati > Bacteroidota > Bacteroidia > Bacteroidales > Porphyromonadaceae > Macellibacteroides > Macellibacteroides sp. Next base: position 10,268 of record NZ_JBFWMI010000036.1, on the reverse strand, counting down.
TATCGACGGGTGTATGGAATAAAAAATATAAATAGAATAGGCATAAAGATTAAAAATGCAAGCGTAAAGCGGAACAGTACATCGAAATTTCCGATATGAGAAACCATATCAAGAAGAGTGTTGTAGGGGGTATATTTTATGTCTGCCCAAAGGGAGATCTTATATGTAACCAGTATGAAAAGACAAGGAGAATACAGTTTAAGTATCCGTCTAAAATTGAGCCATCCGGGTGAAATAACCTCAATGGGATACATAATGTAACTAATTACCATAAAGATCGCCACTACCAACATCGGGACGGATACTATTAATTGGGGTACTTCTCCGTTTATAAGATTTATGAAACGTGTTGTATAGCTGATGACCGAAAACATAATGATGCAAGAGAGAATGACTCGTGATCGTTCTCCGTCTTTACGACGAAAAAAGAGCAACAGAGAGGCAAGCAGATAGACCAACGCTGCCGAAAAAGTAAAAATTGTAGCTAAATTTATATATTGCATTATTTTTTTATAGTTTTGACGCAAATATATAAAAAAATCTCTTTTGTTAACTAAATATTTAGATTACATATCTCATGAATAAAAAAGGGGGAAATCCCTTACGAGTTTTCCCCCTTAAAATGACTAAATGTGTCCAGACCATTTATCCAAGATACTTTGGTTGCTTCGGTTTAGAGTAAAAAAATCAGTATCTAGAAATTGATGAATCATTTTTTCTGGATTCTTTTCATTGATATCGGCTTTTCATTGGGTATTCGATTCAGTTTTTTGTTATGTGTATTTGATGTGCAAATCTATGGATAACTCATTTACTGCATGTGCTATTTTTACAAATTTGATGTATCAAATTTACAATTTCTGGCATTAAGTTGTAATTTTTGGACTTTTTTATGTAATAAACAGGAACGATATCATACAAAAAGGAAATAGTACATATATTTGAAAATAATTAATAACTTTGCTCTCATCTAATACGAAATTATGAAACGATTATGAACACAAAAGTTTTAAATAGGCTTTACTTTAATAGCAGATCTATTAATCTATTTTTATTTCTCAGCATTTTTTGTTCATTGGGGTTGAATGCTTCAGATAAGTATAATGATAAAGGGATTAATAATTATCGTTGGAACTTAAACTCCGAAGGTGGAATTTCATGGATTATAAACAAGGATAAGTACCCTCATACCGATCATATTGAAATGAGTGGAAAACGGGTGTCGGTTGTATTGCGCTATGGAGTGAATCAAGATCAGGAGTTTGAACTTAATAAGAGCTTGATATGGCCTCTACTTAGAACAATTCCTAATAATACGCATGCAAGTCTGATGCGAAGATTTAATTGGAATCCATTGAATATGGTTCTGGTGAATGGCAAGTCTCTGGAAAATGAAAAGGTGGAACAGATTACTTTGGATGGCCTTTTGAGGGTAGAAAGTTTTTTTACTATGGGAGGAAAAGGAAACCTAAAAGTAATCAGAGAATATTTTCCATCTGTAGATAAACCTGCTTTAGTTGAACTCTATCGTATCATTAATCCGGAAAAGAGCAGTGTGACTGTAGAAATTCCATCCAGTTTGTCGGTTATAGAAACACTTCGAGATGAAGGTGTAGATGGAAGTTACCGGTTGGCAACAGCAGTTAACCGAAACGGGAGCTATCATTTAGCCGGTGGAGATACATTACTTTTTACGGGATATATTGCTGCGTACAAAATGAATGATCCTATTGAAAAGATTGATGGAGAGGTGGAAAAACAAAAGAGAGTGGAATTAATTAGTTTTTTGAAGAGTAATTTAGAACTGGAAACCCCAAATGACACCATTAACCGCATGTTTGCTTTTTCGAAAATAAGAGCTTGTGAGAGTATTTTTGAAACAAAAGGAGGACCGCTTCACGGTCCGGGTGGCGAATCATATTATGCTGCTATCTGGGCAAACGACCAGGCCGAATACGTAAATCCTTATTTCCCTTTTGTCGGTTATGCCTACGGAAACAAATCTGCACTGAATTCGTTCATGCATTTTTCCCGTTTTATGAATGAAGAATGGAAACCAATACCAAGTTCCATTATTGCTGAAGGTCTGGATATTTGGAATGGCGCCGGCGATAGGGGAGATGCTGCTATGATTGCATACGGTGCATCCCGCTATGCATTGGCAAGCGGTAAACCGGATGAAGCTGATAAACTTTGGCCATTGATTGAGTGGTGCCTTACCTATTGCAACAGGAACCTTAATCAAGAGGGGGTGGTTCTTTCTGATACGGATGAGTTGGAGAATCGTTTTCCCAGTGGTGATGCTAATTTGTGCACCTCTTCTTTATACTATGATGCTTTACTTTCGGCGGCCTATCTTTGTGATAATATGGGAAAGCCAGCGGTGAGTAAGCGTTACAGGAAACAGGCTGCAATTTTAAGGGAGTCAATTGAAGCTTATTTTGGAGCAACAGTGGAAGGCTTTGATACCTATGCATATTTTAAAGGAAACGATGTGCTCCGCTCGTGGATTTGTATCCCATTAACGGTAGGTATCAATGAACGTGCTGATGCTACGATTAAGGCCCTGTTTTCGCCGCGTTTGTGGACAGAGAATGGATTGCTTACACAAGCCGGAAGCAATACTTTTTGGGATAGGTCCACGCTTTATGCATTGAGAGGTGTTTATACGGTAGGGGCTACTAAACTGGCAACAGATTATTTAAATTATTACTCGAAAACCAGATTACTGGGAGAGCATGTTCCTTACGCTATTGAAGCGTGGCCCGAAGGAGGACAGAGGCACTTATCTGCAGAAAGTGGCTTGTTTGGAAGAGTAATCACCGAAGGCTTGTTTGGAATCCGTCCCACAGGCTTTAAATCGTTTATAGTTACACCAAGACTGCCTGAAGAATGGGATAGAATGGCTTTGAGACGGGTAAATGCCTTTGATACAAGCTTTGATATAGAAGTAAAACGTTTGAAAAATAAATGGTTGGAAGTTACATTTATTGAAGGAGGGAAAACCCGGATAAGCAAAATTAAGGATGGTGCATCCTTACAGTGTAAGTTTTAATTAAGGTTGTCTGATAGATTTATTGTATGATCTGTAAAAGTATATAAAATGAAAGAATGCCCAAATTGCCATGAAGAAATGGAAGACAGCTATGATCTGTGTTGGAATTGCAATTACAGTATTATTGAGAAAAAAGATGTAAAGATTACAGAGACCGAAGAGGGAGACCGTGATATAAATTGCATTCGTTGCAATATATCCCTTAAATACGCAGGGAAATATAAGTTTCACGAAGGAGGTACACCCGGATTCTTTGGCAATTTTTTTGAATTATTTGTCAACCGTGAATCCTTCGAACTTTATGTATGTCCCCGGTGTGGTAAAGTAGAATTCTATACTTCTGTTTGAGAAATAATTAAACTGTTTAAGCCAGGATTTCAATGTAGTTGCCTTCCGGGTCAAGCACAACACTTTCGTAGTATCCATCACCTGATGTTCTGGGTTCTCCTTCAATAACGTAGCCATCCTTACGGAAACGCTCGTTAAGGGAGTTTACAGTCTCTTTGCTACCTACGCTGATGGTAAGGTGGGCAATACCCATTTTAAATCCTCTTTTTGAAAGATTATCTGCTATTTCCGGCCGATGCATTAGCTCGATGCGACATCCACTTTCGTTGAATGTAATAAAATAAGAGGTAAACTTCTTTTGCGGATTGAAGTATTTCTCTCCTGAAGTAGTATTAAAGTAGGTAAGATAAAACTGTCTCATTTTATCTATATCTTCTACCCATATTCCAATATGATCTATTTTCATGGCTTGTTTTTTACGGATTGTGGTTATCCCTTGAACAAAGATAGGAGCAAGAGTTTGAATAAACAAAGATATTGCTTTTTATTATTTTGTACCTTTGCTTACGATAAGTAAACTATTTAATCCTAAAAAAAGAGAAAATGCAAATGAAATTTATATCACGAAAGCATGTAACCCTGCTTGTTATGAGCTTGTTACTTGTCTCGTCTTCGTATCAGGCAAAAGCACAACAAGGCTTTGTGCATGAAAGCTCTACCGAATATCAATGGCCCGAAGAAAAAGGTGTTTTAAAGAAATTGGATGCTTGGCAAGATCAGAAATTTGGTGTACTGTTTCATTGGGGGTTGTATTCCATTCCGGGTATTGTTGAATCATGGTCTATCTGTTCTGAAGATGTTGACTGGATTCCAAGAGATAGTACAATTGCATATGAAGATTACAAAAGAGATTATTATAATCTGATTCATAAATTCAACCCAACAGAGTTTAATCCGGATCAATGGGCCGAAATTGCTAAAGCGGCAGGAATGAAATATATGATTTTTACGACTAAACATCATGATGGATTTAATCTGTTTGATACAAAGCAGACAGATTTCTCTGTTATGAACAGTGCATTTAAGGATAATGCCAGAGCCAATGTTGCCAAGTATGTGTTTGATGCATTCCGAAAAAAGGATTTTATGATTGGTGCCTATTTTTCGAAACCCGACTGGCACAGTGAATATTATTGGTGGCCCAGATATGCTACTCCCAACAGAAATGTAAATTACAAAATAGAAAGACATCCTGAGCGTTGGGAGTCATTTCAGAAATTTACCTATAATCAGATTGAAGAGTTGATGAGTGGGTATGGATCTTTCGATATCCTTTGGCTAGATGGAGGTTGGGTTGCTGCTCCAAGACAGGATATTAAAATGGACTCAATTGCAAAAATGGCACGTTCGCATCAGCCGGATCTGCTCATTGTTGATCGTACCATACATGGAAAATATGAGAACTATCTTACCCCGGAGCGGGCTATTCCCGATAAACAATTACCATTTCCATGGGAAAGCTGTATTACATTAAGTTCTGATTGGGGATGGGTGCCGAATGCTAAGTTTAAATCGGCCAACGATGTAATAGCTCTTTTAGTTGAAGTAACAGCAAAAGGAGGAAGTCTATTGTTGGGCGTGGGCCCAACACCAACTGGTATTATTGAGCCAGAAGTAGAAAGAATTTTACGTGAAATCGGAGGGTGGTTAAAAGTTAATGGTGAGGGAATTTATAACACCCGTATTACCCCTGTTTACCACGCAAGTAATGTTTGGTTTAGCGCCAGAAAGGATGGATCCAAACTTTATGCACACTACATCCCATCCAAAGATGCGGATATGCCGGATACAATTGAATGGGAAAATAATATTCCAGCAAAGAATAGTTCAGTCGTATTACTCAAGACTGGCGAAAAGTTGAAATGGAGCCGTAACGGAAATAAAATAAAGGTAAATTTGTCTCGTAAAGCCAAACAACTTAATGAACCTCTGGTCTTTGTCTTTAATATAGAGAAAAAATAACCGGATATGATTTTTATAAGATTATTTCTTTAAGTAGTCTTTTTTGAATAATGAAATTCAGCCATCTGGATTTTGTAAGATAGACAGGAGTGATGAGTCAAAGCATCACTCCTGTCTATCTTATGTATTATCATTAAAAAAATATCTAAAAAATAAATCCTAACTAAATAGGTTGTATTATCAAAATTGTTCCTATATTTACAGCGGTGTAAATAACTTTTAGTTTAACCAACGAATATACAATTATGAAAAGAAACCTACTGATTTTTTTATTAAGTGCATTTTCTGTGCTGACAGTTTTTTCGCAAGAATTTAGTTTTAAATTTGGTAAAGTAAATGACCACGAATTATCAATGAGTTGTTATGAAAAAGACACTACGGCGTCAGCAATATTTATATACAACAAATCGGATGTTTATTACGATTACCGTTCTGATGATTTTAAGTTGATTTACAACTTCGAGTCCAAAATCAAAGTTTTGAAACCTGAAGGAAACGCTTGGGCAGATGTTACAATCCCTTTTTATAGTCCTGAAGATCAGTCTCAACCTAGAGAAAGCATTGCCAAACTGGAAGCTTGGGCCTACAATTTGGATAATGGAAAGATTGTAAAGACTAAACTTGAAAAAAACTATATATTTGAAGAACAGATAAATAGTAAGTGGAAGCAACTAAAATTTTCTGTACCGTCTGTTAAGACAGGTACTGTAATTGAATATAAATATTCAGTTACATCTCCTCTTTATGATAGGATTTATGATATGGTAATTCAGCAAAATATTCCAGTCATATATGGAAATCATCAAATTGTTATTCCGGAATATTTTATATTCAATAAGGAAGTAAGAAATGCAGATCTATTAAAACAAGAAACAATCCCTGAGTCAGTGACGTTTCATGTAGGAGGTGGATCACAGGGATCTAATGTTATCCGTTGTAACGCCACTAAATATTTATTTACTGTCGAAAACTTGCCAGCATTAAATAATGAGCCCTATTTATGGAGCCCCGATGATTACAAAGCACAAGTTATATTTGAATTGGCAAAATTAGAAATTCCGGGAGTGTTGTATAAATCCTTTACAACCGATTGGGACAAAATAGATGAGATGCTGAAAGGTGATTCTGAATTTGGTTCAGTTCTTAAAATGCAGAATCCTTACAAAGAGGAATTAAATGCTTTAAATCTTGGAGCATATAAAACAGACGAAGATAGAATTAGGGCTGTGTACAAATTGCTCAAAAGTAAGATTTCATGGAATAACCAATATGGTTTTTATGGAGGAAATGTTAGAAAAGCTATTAAGTCCGGAACAGGTACTAATGCTGAAATAAACTTTGTGTTGATTAGCATGCTAAAAGATGCCGGATTAAGCGCTTACCCAGTAATGATAAGTAGAAGGGATATGGGAATTTTACCCGTTTTGCATCCATCAGTTTCTAAGTTGAATACATTTATTGTTGGAATTGGAAATACTGACAGTACATTTGTGTATATGGATGGATCCGTCTCTAAAGGAGATATAAATGTGATTCCTCCAGTATTATTGGTTAACAGAGCACGAGTTTTTAGAGAGAACGGACAGGGATCATGGGTTGATTTGAGTAATATTGGAAAGCATGGTGTTAATATTGTCTCTGTTTGCTCGCTTAACTCGGACGGTTTATTAAAAGGAAAACGAAAAGTTTATTACGCCGGTCAGTTTGCCTCTGCACTAAGAGATGTCTTTATCAATGAAAAAGATAGTGCTGCATTTATAGAAAAAATTCAGACGAATGGAGAAATGAAGATTGATAATAGTTCTTATAAAGGGATGTCGGAGTTTTCTCCGTTGCTTGAAGAAGAGCTTACTTTCTCAAAAAGTACTTCGGTTACCGATGATTTTATTTATGTAAACCCCTTGATTTTCCCACATTTGACTCAGAATAAATTCATTAAGGAAGATCGTAAACTTCCTATTGAATTTGATTTCCCTTATTCGTATAAGATCAGAACTATTTTAGATATTCCAGAAGGATATGTAATTGAAGAACTTCCAAAATCTATTAAGATTGAACCAGGGCATGGCGGTTGTTTTTGTAGTTATGTTGTTTCAAAAACGGATAAACAGGTTGTGATAAATTATACGTTTAACATGGACAGAGTTTACTATACAGCAGAAGAATATAAAACTTTACGAGAGTTTTGGACGCGAATTATCGAGAAAAACACAGAAATGTTGGTTTTTAAAAAGGTGTCTTGATCGAATAAGTGAATTACAGTTATCAATAAATCTATGGTATGAAAAACTTTTGTTTTTTTGTTTTGTTCCTGTTCAAGTTTAGTATTGTAGACACAGCTGCTCAGGAAAAAGTTATATTGCCTGCAATTGCAGATTCACTCAAAGCCAATGCTTATTCTGTTGTAAGAGAAAATAGATTACAGTTTATTTATGAATCCGATGTTAGTGGATTGCATAAAGAAAAGCTTGTGTTAACTGTTTTGAATGAAAAAGGAACGGAGTCTGCTAACTTTATTTATACGAGTGATACTTTTCGGGAATTGGTCAAGTTTAATGGAGCAATTTATGATTCATCCGGGAATTTGATTCGTAAGATGAAAATGGCTGACTTAAAAACCTCTGAATATACCGATGAGTTGGCTTCAGATAGTAAAACTTACTATTATGAAAGCACTGTAGCTTCTTATCCGTATACCATAGTATATGAATGGGACGTGAAGTATAAAAAAGGAATCATAGCGTTTCCTGTGTTTATTCCTCAGTGCAATTTTAATCAATCACTTGAAAATGCCTCCTTTCAGCTTGTACTTCCTAATGCGATGGACCCTATCTTTAAGACGAAAGGAGAAATGCTAATGCCAAAAAAGAGCCAGGACGGTAAAAACTCTGTCTATGAAACTATGGTAAGTAATTGTACTGCAATAGAAAATGAACCTTTTACAGATGCGTTGTCGTCTTTTGTTCCAATTTTATATTCAGTACCCAGACAATTTTCATATGATAAAACAAGGGGAGATATGTCTGATTGGAAGACATTCGGTTTATGGCAATATGGGTTGTTAACTGGTAGAGATATTTTACCTGAAACGATTCGTCCGATTCTTGCGGAGATATCAAAAAATTGCCAGACAGATCGTGAAAAAGTGAAAGCCGTCTATGATTATCTGGCTAAAACATCCCGTTATGTAAGTATTCAATTGGGGATCGGAGGACTACAGCCTATGCCAGCAGCTGAGGTCTACCGTTTGGGATTTGGAGACTGTAAAGGGCTTTCAAACTACATGTTTGCAATGTTAAAGGAATTGGGTATCCATTCTGTTTATACAGTAATAAACACTGTCAATCCAAGGTTAATTCATGATTTTGCAAGTGCCAATCAGATGAACCATGTAATTTTGCAGGTACCTCTTGAAAAAGATACTTTGTGGCTTGAATGTACCAACCCCCAGTTGCCTTTTGGATATATCCATCGTAGTATTGCAGGACATGATGCTTTGTTAATAAAAAATACAGGAGGAGAAGTGTGTTGTTTACCATCATATCCAGACACATTGAATAAGGAAAGCCTTTTTGTGAATATTGAGTTAGCAGGCGATGGTGGAGGAAGTATGGATGTAAAGCAGAACAGTGAACTTTATCAATATGAGGCATTAACTGGATTTGTAAATCTGGATCTTGAAAAAAAGAAAGAATTTATACGAAGAGGAATTGATTTAACACAAGGAAGCATAAGTAATCTTACTTATAGCGAATTAAAATCTGATTTACCAGTAATGCAGATGAATTATCGGTTGGATTATGACAAGTACAGTTCCAAAACTGGAAGCCGATTATTTGTTCCAGTCAATATTTTTCGTCGAGGTGTTAAAACACTCTCAGCAGGTAAAAGAAATCACCCCTTATATATTTCGTATGGATATGCCGATAGCGATACTATTAGCTTTAATTTGCCTGATGGTTACTCAATAGAGGCATTACCAAAATCAATTGATATTGAGCAACCGTTTGGAAGCTTTATTTCAATCCTAAAAAATGAAGGAGGAAAGCGTATTACTGTTATACAGAAACTACAAATTAATTCCGGCAGATATGATACCAAGTTTTATTCGGCATTTGTTAATTTCTGGAGTGAAGTAAATAAAGGGTATGCAAATAAGATAATTCTAAAGAAGATGGAATAAGTATTTATCAAGTAAAAGATGATAAAGTGTTAGTTACTTATTTATTTACGATATAAAGGACTGTTTACTAAAAACAGTCCTTTTATTCCTCAGACTTAACAAGGGTATATAAGTAGGCTGTTTTTGTACAGTCTTGAATTGCAAGTGTATCTCCCTTTATATATACCGGATAGGCTGGATTTGTTTCATAGAAAGCATCCATTAGGAATGCTTCGTAGCCTGCTCCTGTGTCGGATTTACGCCAGTTCAGCTTGCCTGGTTCACTTTTTCCATCTTCAATCCAGATGTAATTGTCGCCGTCAAATTCAATGTATGTGTTTTCGAATTCACATAATTGGCTGTTGTTTTTACCACTAATCAGTTCCCACTTACCCTTTACTAGATCTTTTATTTCAGGAAGAGATTTGTCTAGAAGACTCGTGTTAACAAGCTGCTTTGCCTTATCTGAGTTTGTTTTATCTTCAGGTTTCATCTGGCAACTTACACAGGAAAAGAATAAACAGATTAATAAAGAATTTACCGCAACTTTCAGGATAGTCATACTTATTAATATTATGTTATAATTACTTCCCAAATTTATATATTTATTATTTATGCGAATCAGTAGTTGAAATCACTTGCTGATTCATTTAGTTAAAATGTTGTTATACAGTTTATTATTTCATTAAAATATTTCTTAATCTCCCTGGAAATCAGTATCTTAGAAGAATAAAACCACTC
>NZ_JBFWMI010000035.1:0-30523 GCF_050251695.1 Macellibacteroides sp. | reverse complement strand
CAAAAATGGATCAAAAATAAAAGAATCTAACCTGCGTTTAGATAACTTTTTTTATCTTCGCAAACAATGAGCACTGGTATACTTTTCAACTGGAATATGGTATACTTTTCAATTGTTATATACAAACATATGATTTACCTCTTTTAAAGAAATATCAGAAACATGATAATATTCTTTAATAAAGTCTGCCATACGTCTATGAGCAACCTCGTACTTCTGGAGTGTTTCTTTAGATTTACTGATACCAACTAATTTGGCTACATCCTCATTGTGACGTTGGAAAAGTTCGAGAACAGTTTGTTGTTTTACTTCGATACCCAGAAAAATGTTCTTTACTCTGTCAGCATTGACATTGTTTTCTTTTGTCTGTAAGTCATGATAAACATTGTGAATGCTTGTTTTGATTTCATTCAATAGGGCATTGACTTCAACTGCTTCATTTGATTTCCCGGTGGCAACAGATGCCTTTGCGTCCCAAATATTGGGGTGAATGCTTACTTTGGTATTGAAACGGCTTGGTTGTCCGTCAATAGTGATCCGGCACATAATAGGAAGCGTACCGTCTGATTTTTGTTTGTCTCTTTTCACATAGAAAAGAATCCGAAATGTACTTTTCATAAACTCATTTTTAATGTTACAAAATTACTGTGGACTATCTAAAAATGAGCTTTATGCACTGTGCCAAATATGGACAACTCTCCGCCAATATTGGACAAACTGTACCCCCTCCAATCCTATTTACTGTACCCCCTATGCTTTTTTGAAAAAGGGGTACACTTTAGGTTATCAACTTTGTCGTTTCTTGGCTTTTTCTTGTCTTTTGACTAAGACATAATAAATGAAAAAACCCTTCATATTCACTGAATATGAAGGGTTTGTCTTACTTTTGACGCCTTTTGTCTAGAGGCTTCTGCGGTATGGACGGGAAAGCCACCTTTAAGGTTTAATTGGCTTTGTTTCAATGTCTTATCCCTTTGATTTCTCTTAGGGGGTACAGTTTAGGTTAGTATCTCATAACTAACTGTATTTCAACATTTCAACGACTCGTCGCTAATCGACTTACTTCTGGCGGTCCGGACGGGACTCGAACCCGCGACCCCATGCGTGACAGGCATGTATTCTAACCAACTGAACTACCGAACCATTTTGTTTGTAAGTGCTATTCCTCTGAATTGCGATGCAAAGATAGGCGATGTTTTTGAATCCTGCAACACCTCCTCTCAATTATTTTTTATATTTTTTTATTCTTATCTGATTATTAAGCAATTATTCGTTAAAAAAAAATGAAGAAAAATTATGGACTGTATTTATAGCTTTTATGGATTCATACAACAAAGCAAGTGGCCAAAAAGGCAATTTATCACAAAACAAGTCCATTACTATACTTTTTTCAACACAAAGGCATATTTGTGTTTATATATTGCTACTTTTGTGGCCTAAATCCAAAATGATTGAATGATGGAAGAAATACAACGTCCTGCTACGGCAATATTATTGATGCACTGCCCGGATTCGCCGGGTATTCTGGCTACGCTTACCGGATTTATTAATGTAAATGGCGGAAACATTGTGTATCTGGACCAACATGTGGATCGTTTGAAGAATGTGTTCTTCATGCGTATTGAATGGGATTTGAAGAATTTTGTTATCCCAAAAGAAAAAATAGACGATTACTTCAGCACCTTGTATGCTTTTAAATACAACATACAATACCGCATCTATTTTAATGATTACATTCCCCGCATGGCTCTGTTTGTTTCCAAGATGTCGCATTGTATGTACGACATACTGGCGCGTTACACCGCCGGCGAATGGAAAGTGGCTATTCCGGTAATCGTAAGCAACCATCCGGATATGGAAGTGGTGGCCAAAAGATTTGGAATAGACTTCAGGTATTTCCCTATCACAAAAGAGACCAAGGAAGAGCAGGAAAAGCTGGAGCTTGGGTTGTTGGAAGAGTATAAGATAGACTTCATTGTACTTGCCCGTTACATGCAGGTAGTGTCCGAATCTTTTATCAAGCATTTCCCCAACCGGATTATAAATATCCATCATTCGTTTTTACCCGCTTTTGTTGGAGCAAAGCCTTACCATGCTGCCTTCGAGCGTGGTGTGAAGCTGATTGGGGCTACAAGCCATTATGTAACTACCGAACTGGATGCCGGTCCTATTATTGAACAGGATATTGCACGGGTTTCTCATAAAGATACGGTAGAAACCTTGGTAAGAAAGGGAAAAGATTTGGAAAAAATCGTACTTTCGCGTGCTGTAGAAAAACACATCGACCGGAAAATCCTTGTGTTTGAAAACAAAACAATTATTTTTAATTAATCAACGGATGAAAGTTGCAATAGTCAAATACAACGCAGGTAATATATACTCGGTAGCCTATGCCTTGAAAAGGCTGGGTATCAACCCTATTATCACAGCCGATCCCGACGAACTGAGGGCTGCAGATAAAGTCATATTTCCAGGAGTGGGTGAAGCTTTAACGACCATGCAACATTTACGGGAGACTGGCCTCGACAAGGTTATACGCGATCTGAAGCAACCGGTGCTGGGCATATGCCTGGGTATGCAGCTGATGTGTGCCTCTTCTGAAGAGGGAAACACGCCTTGCCTGGGTATATTCGACACTACGGTGAAAAGGTTCATTCCTCAAAGACACGAGGACAAAGTTCCACACATGGGCTGGAATACCCTTACAGATGTAAAAAGCGGTCTCTTTTCCGACCAACTAGCCAATAAATTTGTTTACTTTGTACACAGCTATTATGTTCCGGTAAACGAACATACGGTGGCAACCACCGATTACATTCTTCCGTTCAGTGCGGCAATGCAGAAAGATAATTTTTTTGCTACGCAGTTTCATCCCGAGAAGAGCGGAACGGTGGGTGAATTGATATTGCAGAATTTTATAAACTTATAAAAGATATGATTGAGCTTATTCCGGCAATTGATATCATTGACGGCAAATGTGTGAGACTTACTCAGGGAGATTACAGCAGTAAGAAGGTGTACAATGAAGATCCGGTAGAGGTTGCCAAATCTTTCGAGGCACATGGTATTACCCGTCTGCATGTAGTGGATCTGGATGGTGCCCGTGCCGGCAGGATCATTAATTACCGCACGCTCGAGAAGATTGCCACCCGTACGGCTTTACGGATCGATTTCGGCGGGGGACTCAAACAGGAACAAGATCTCGAAATTGCTTTCGAAAGTGGAGCTATTATGGTTACAGGCGGAAGCATTGCGGTTAAACAGCCGGAGGTGTTTACCTCGTGGATAGAAAAGTTTGGATGCGAAAAGATTATTCTCGGCGCAGATGCCAAAGACCGTAAGATTGCTGTGAGCGGTTGGGAGGAAACAACCGAGCACGAATTATTTCCTTTTATTGAATCGTATCGGCGCAAGGGTATAACCAAGGTGATATGTACAGATATAAGCAAAGACGGTATGCTGGAAGGACCGGCAGTCGACTTGTATAAGGAGATGAAGGAAGCGTTGCCGGGGATACATATCATTGCCAGTGGCGGTGTTAGTTCGGTAAGCGACATTGAAGAACTGGAACAGGCGGGAATTCCATCAGTCATATTCGGCAAGGCAATTTACGAAGGAAAGATTCAGTTGAAGGATTTTCTTCGTTTTGTATAAAATATTTAGATAAGATCAGCATGCTAGCAAAACGGATCGTTCCTTGTCTGGATATAAAGGACGGAACCACGGTTAAAGGAATTAATTTTGTAAACTTCAGGGATGCCGGCGACCCGGTGGAACTTGGAGCTCAATATAGCGATCAGGGTGCCGACGAATTGGTTTACCTGGATATTACGGCATCGCACGAAGGGCGGAAGACTTTTACGGAGCTTGTCAAAAAAGTGGCGGCACGCATCAGTATTCCATTTACTGTGGGCGGTGGTATAAATGAACTGAAGGATGTGGACCGGTTACTTAGCGCCGGAGCCGACAAGGTTTCGATTAATTCGGCAGCATTACGTAATCCGTCGCTGATAAACGAGATAGCGGCCAACTTTGGCAGTCAGGTTTGCGTGGTGGCCATAGATGCCAACATGGAGAATAATGGCTGGCTTTGTTATCTGAACGGAGGACGAATCCCGACGGACAAACAATTGTTTGATTGGGCTAAAGAGGCGGAAGACCGTGGTGCAGGCGAAATTCTGTTTACCAGTATGACGCACGACGGTGTTAAAACTGGATATGCCAATGAGGCATTGGCTACGCTGGCCGATGCGTTACATATACCCGTAATTGCATCCGGAGGGGCCGGTAAGATGGAACACTTTCGCGACGCATTTGTTTTAGGTAAAGCAGATGCCGCACTGGCTGCCAGTGTATTTCATTTCGGCGAGATAGGTATCGGTCAGCTTAAAGACTACCTGCATCACGAAGGCATAAACGTTAGGATATAATAATACGATATAAAATGAAAATTGATTTCGAAAAGATGGGGGGACTTATTCCTGCCATTATTCAGGATAGCGCTACCTCGAAGGTGCTTATGCTTGGATTTATGAACGAAGAGGCTTATGCCAAAACAAAGGAAACCGGGATGGTTACATTCTTTAGCCGTACCAAGAACAGACTGTGGACTAAAGGCGAAACCAGCGGTAATTTCCTGAAGGTTGTTCAGATGCTGGTTGATTGCGACAACGATACATTGCTTATTAAGGCAATTCCTGCCGGCCCGGTTTGTCATACCGGTAAAGACACCTGCTTTGGCGAGAAGAATCAAGAAGATGTGATGTTCCTTAAGTTTTTACAGGATTTTATAGAACAACGCCGACAGGAGATGCCGGAGGGTTCATATACTACGTCTCTTTTCAATAAGGGTGTAAACCGCATGGCTCAGAAAGTGGGCGAAGAGGCTGTGGAAACGGTGATTGAAGCAACCAACGGTACAGAGGAAGGTTTTATCTACGAGGCTTCCGACCTGGTTTATCACCTCATCGTATTGCTTACCAGCAAAGGACTTCGCCTGGAAGATCTGGCTAGGGAGTTGAAAAAAAGACATAAAGGATAATTTGGAAAGAACATGGAAGAAACAACCCTGTTGAGACTGGAGAACGTTGATATTTGTCGCGAAGAGAACGTTATATTACACAATGCATCCTTTGTATTGAAGAATGGAGAGTTTGTGTATGTAATTGGCAAAGTGGGTTCCGGAAAAAGTAGTTTGCTGAAATCGTTGTATTGCGAAATACCCATCATGAATGGCGATGCATTCCTGATGGAATACAACTTGTGTAAAATAAAACGAAAAGAGATTCCCTATCTGCGCAGGAAGCTGGGTATAGTCTTTCAGGATTTCCAATTGCTTACAGATCGTTCGGTAATAAAAAATCTGGAGTTTGTACTGAAGGCTACCGGCTGGAAAAACAAGGAACAGATTGCCGAACGTATTGACAACGTGCTGATTCAGGTAGGCATGCAGAACAAAGGCTACAAAATGCCTCACGAGCTTTCGGGAGGCGAACAGCAGCGTATTGTGATTGCAAGGGCATTGCTGAATGATCCGAAACTTATTCTTGCTGACGAGCCAACCGGAAATCTGGACCCCGAAACCAGCGGCCAGATTTTACAGTTGCTGCACGATATCAGCCGGAGAGGAACTTCGGTGGTGATGACTACACACAACTATACACTGGTGCATAATTATCCGGCACGTATCGTGAAGTGTGAGAACGGATTACTATGTGATCTGAATAGTGATAAAGAGGGAGAATAAATAACAAATCTGACCTTGTAAAATTGCACAAAATATATACCTTTGCACAAGGTTTAAGGCATTGAGAAATAATTTAATATTGAAGTAAAAAAATGAAAGTTTTAAAGTTTGGCGGTACTTCTGTGGGATCTGCACAGAGAATGAAAGAAGTGGCAAAACTGATTTGCGACGGAGACCGTAAGATTGTGGTATTATCTGCCATGTCGGGTACAACCAACTCTCTGGTTGAAATATCGGATTATCTTTATAAAAAGAATCCGGATGGAGCCAACGAGATCATCAATAAACTTGCTCTGAAATACTATGATCATATTGACGAGCTATATGCAACGGATGACTATAAACAGAAGGCTACTGAACTTGTAAAATCTCATTTTGACTATATACGTTCCTTTACAAAAGACCTTTTCACTTTGTTTGAAGAAAAGGTTGTATTGGCTCAGGGAGAACTTATCTCTACAGGAATGATGAATCTGTTCCTTAACGAGTGTGGCGTGAATTCTGTTCTGCTTCCTGCACTGGATTACATGCGTACAGACAAAAACGCAGAACCGGATCCTTTGTACATCAAGGAAAAGCTTTCGAAGATGCTTGAACAGCATACCGATGCGCAACTTTTCATCACACAAGGTTATATCTGTAGAAATGCTTACGGAGAGATAGACAACTTGCAACGTGGCGGAAGCGACTACAGTGCATCTCTGGTGGGCGCTGCCATTAACTCGGAAGAAATTCAGATCTGGACTGATATAGACGGTATGCACAACAACGACCCTCGTGTGGTTGACAAAACAGCTCCGGTACGTAACCTTCATTTTGAAGAGGCTGCCGAACTGGCTTACTTCGGTGCTAAGATTCTGCATCCTACCTGTATCCTGCCTGCTAAATTGAACAACATTCCGGTTCGTCTGCTTAACACCATGCAACCTGAAGCTCCGGGCACGCTGATTTCTAATAAGACAGAAAAAGGCAAGATCAAGGCAGTTGCTGCAAAAGACAATATCATTGCCATCAAGATTAAAAGTGGCAGAATGCTGTTGGCTCACGGATTTTTACGCAAGGTATTCGAAATCTTTGAAAGCTACCAGACTCCCATCGATATGGTTACAACCTCGGAAGTGGGTGTGTCTGTAACAATAGACAACAGAAAGCATCTGGAAGAGATTGTGGACGACTTAAAGAAATATGGTACCGTAACCGTAGATACCGACATGGTGATTGTATGTGTTGTGGGCGATATGCAATGGGATAATGTTGGTTTTGAAGCAAACATTATCAGTTCACTGAAGGATATACCTGTACGAATGATCTCTTATGGAGGCAGCAACTACAATGTTTCCTTACTTGTAAAGGCAGAAGACAAAAAACGGTCACTACAAGCATTAAGCGACCATCTTTTTAACAACAAGTAAAAATCATCTATGAAAGGAAATTTTCCAATCAATAAATTAAGGGAGTTACAAACTCCCTTTTATTTCTATAATACCGACCTATTGAGGGATACGCTGGCTCTTATCCGGGCTGAAGCAGACAGATATGGGTTTCATGTGCATTACGCTGTTAAGGCAAATGCAAATCATAAGATATTGTCTATTATCCGCGAAAACGGTCTGGGTGCAGATTGTGTAAGCGGTGGTGAGATTAAAGCAAGTCTTGCTGCAGGATTTCCTGCAAAGAAGATTGTTTTTGCCGGTGTGGGTAAAGCCGACTGGGAGATAAACCTGGGACTGGACAATGACATATTTTGTTTCAATGTTGAGTCGGCTGCCGAACTGGAGGTTATCAATGAACTGGCTGGAGCTAAAAACAAAGTGGCTTCTGTGGCTCTGCGTATTAACCCCGAGGTTGATGCACACACCCATGCCTACATAACAACGGGATTGAAGGAAAACAAGTTTGGTATAAACCTGAGTCAGCTTGACAGCGTTCTTGATCTGTTTGAAACATTGAAGAACGTAAAACTGATTGGTTTACATTTCCATATCGGTTCTCAGATTACGGATCTTTCTTCTTTCCAAAGTCTTTGCTCGCGGGTAACCGAAATTCAGGAGAATATGGCACGCCGCCGTATTCTTGTTGAGAATCTTAATTTTGGAGGTGGTCTGGGTATTGATTACCACCACCCCAACCATCTGCCCATACCCGACTTTAAAGAATACTTTGCCATATTCCACAAGCATATGAAGCTACGTCCGGAACAACAGGTTCATTTCGAACCGGGCCGTTCGGTTGTAGGACAATGCGGAACACTTATCACAAAGGTTCTTTATGTAAAAGAGGGTGCCAGCAAAAACTTTGCCATCGTGGATGCAGGTTTTACAGAGCTGATACGCCCGGCCTTGTACCAGGCTTATCACAGAATTGAAAATCTGACCAGTGAGGAAGCTGAAGAGGTGTACGACGTAGTAGGACCAATTTGTGAATCGTCCGACAGTTTTGGAAAGTCGGTCGACCTCAACAAGGTACGGAGGGGCGATCTTATCGCCTTACGTTCTGCCGGAGCCTACGGCGAAATTATGGCATCGCAATACAATTGCAGGCAATTGCCAAAGGCCTATTTTTCGGACACATTATAATCTGAAACATAAAAAAAATAAAGTCGTATTGCCACACAGGGATACGACTTTATTTTTGTTTATGGGATTTTCGAAGATGTACTTCGTACTCATTTTATTAGATGAGTTCTTCCTTTTAATAATGAAAAACTTTATGTACGTTTGTAGATTGGAACAGAAGATATGACAATGGAACAACTTATATTTTTCACTAACATAGAGATTGCGGTTTTAGGTACAATCGTTTTTTTATTTTTAGTTCAGCTGGCTTACTACGCCGGAATTTATGCCAAACCTCTGCGCATGGCGAAACGAATGAATGCCTCCGCAGATTCTTCTAACGGTAAAGATATGCCACCGGTTTCGGTTATTGTTTATGCTAAAAACGAATCTGAAAATTTAAAAAGCAACCTGCCGCATATCCTGTCGCAAACCTATCCCGATTACGAAGTGATAGTTATAAACGACGGCTCTACAGATGAAAGTGATGAGGTTTTAAAAAGACTTGAGAACGACAACAAACACCTCTACCACACCTATATTCCCGAAAATGTGAAGTACCTGAGCCGTAAGAAGCTGGCGCTTACAGTTGGAATTAAAGCGGCGAAGCATGACATTCTGCTTTTTACCGAAGCCAACTGCTATCCTAAAAGCAATCGGTGGATTTCAAGTATGGTGGGCCCTTTTACAGATGGAGCCGACATGGTTTTAGGTTTCAGCGCATACGAATGCAAAAAAGGATTTTTCCACAAGCTGGCGGCGTACGATAATCTAATCATCGGAATTCAATACCTGGCCTCCGCCCTTATAGGTCACCCGTTTATGGGTTACGGTCGTAACCTGGCCTATAGAAAGAACCTGTTTTTCGAACACAAAGGCTATTATAAATCATTGAATCTGCACGCTGGCGACGACGATTTATTTGTAAACGAGGTGGCTACTCCCACCAACACTAAGGCTGTATTCTGTCCGGACAGCATTACCGAAATGATTGCCATTGATCGTTTTAAGGTATGGAAAGAGATGAAGGTTTCGAGGGCTGCTACCCAGAAATTTTACAAAGGGTTCTCGCTGTCGTTCTATCGTATTGAATCGGTAAGCCGCTTTCTATTTTTCGCAAGCATCGCAGCAGGTATTTTTCTTGGCGTTACAGGCAATCCTCTTGTGGCCGGTATAGCCTGTTTCTTCGGATTGCTTCGACTGGCAATCTTGTTGATGGTACTACATAAGTCATCTCTTGCCTTACAGCAAAAGCCTGTAACTGCATGGCTTCCGTTGTTGGAAATCATACAGCCGCTATGTAATTTGTATGTTCGTTTTTACCGGATATTCAGAGGGAAAAATGACTATACTTTCCGGATGCAACGATAAGTTATTCGAACCGGATGCTCTTAGCCGGATCGATCTTAGTAATAAGAAATGATGGTCCAAGCATCATAAGCATGGCAACCGACAATGTTCCGATGTTAAGAAGAACCCAAGTGAGGATATTGATATCAACCGGTACCGCATCCAGGTAATAGATTGAAGAATCGAGGGAAATAGGCTGAAATTTTGACTGAATAAGACATAAACCTATACCAATTATATTACCCCATATCATTCCTTTTCCAATCAGGAAGAAAGAGATATAAAGGAAAATTTTTCGTATTCCGCGGTTATCATGCCCCAGAGCTTTAAGAATACCAATCATATTGGTTCGCTCCAGAATGATAATAAGCAGTCCCGAGATCATGGTAAATCCGGCAACAGCCATCATAAGCACCAATATAACCACCACATTGATATCCAATACATCCAGCCAGTTGAATATCATAGGATTCAATTCTTTGATGGAACGGACGTAGTAGGTGTTATCGTTCCGGTCTTTCTTCTCGGAATAGCTGAAGTACAGCTGCTCGCTGATGGAATCAAGCCGGGCATAGTCGTCCACATATAATTCGAGTCCGCTTACCTGATCGGCCTCCCAGCCGTTTAATCGTTGTACCTGTTTAATATCTGCTATTACAAAAAGCTTGTCGTAATCCAAAAATCCGGTTTCGTAGATACCCGTAATAGTAAATTTGCGGGCACGCACACTTTCCTGTACAAAATAGGTAAGAAAGCCATCCCCTACCTTCAGGCTGAGGCGGTCTGCCAGGTATTTAGAAATGATGACGGATGTTCCGCTTTCTTTGGGTGAAACAGAAAATACATCGCCCGATTTCAGGTTTTTACGGAAAAAGGTCCAGTCGTACTCCTCTCCCACTCCTTTAAGTACAATACCCTGGAATGCAGAGTCTGTTTTAAGTAATCCGGGCTTGGTTGCAAAACGTTCTACATGGCTTACGCCATCTGTGTGGGAAAGATCGGTAAGAACTGCATCATTTACCGCAATCGGGCTTGTTTCGTAAGATACGTTACTGTCGAGGTTGGTTATCTGAATATGGCTTCCAAATCCTATAACTTTATTTCGCACCTCCTTTTTAAATCCGATTACAATGGCAACCGAAAGAATCATTACAGCCAGCCCCAGGGCTATGCCTATCATGGCAATACGGACAGCAGGAGGGGTTACCTGTTTGTCTCCCTCCTTGCTGAAATGAATTTTCTTTGCGATGAACAGTTCCAGATTCATAGGCTACAGGACCCTTCCCGGATAGGCTTCCAAAGCCTTTGATAAAACAACCAATGCCTTTGCAAGATCTTCCTTTTTTAACACATAAGCTATACGCACCTCGTTTTTACCTAAGCCGGGAGTGGTGTAGAATCCAGATGCAGGAGCCATAAAGATGGTTTGTCCTTCGTATGAGAACTCTTCCAGACACCAGGCACAGAATTTATCTGCATCGTCTACTGGTAACTTAGCAACGGTATAAAAGGCTCCCATCGGAATGGGAGAATAGCATCCGGGGATACGGTTTAATCCGTCTATTAAAAACTTTCTTCTTTCCACATATTCATTGTATACCTCCAACATATAGGTATCAGGGGTATCCAGGGAAGCTTCGGCAACAATCTGACCAATTAATGGAGGACTTAATCTAGCCTGGCACCATTTCATCACATTGGTTCTTACTTGTTCATTTTTGGTAATAAGAGCTCCGATACGCAACCCGCATTCGCTGTAACGTTTGGAAACAGAGTCGACCAATACCACATTATTCTCAATCCCTTTTAAATGAAAAGCAGAAATATAAGGAGCTCCTGTATAACAGAACTCACGGTACACTTCGTCCGAGAACAGGAAAAGATCGTATTTCTTAACTAAATCACGAATCTGATCCATCTCTTTCTGGGTATATAAATAGCCAGTGGGATTGTTTGGGTTGCAGATCAGGATTGCTTTTGTACGAGGCGATATCAACTCTTCAAACTTTTCCATGGATGGAAGAGCAAAACCCTCTTCAATGGTAGATGGAACTGTTTTAATTACAGCTCCGCAGGATATGGCAAATGCCATATAGTTTGCGTAAGCCGGTTCGGGCACGATAATCTCATCACCCGGATCCAGACATGCCATAAATGAAAAGAATACAGCCTCCGATCCTCCGGTTGTAATTATAATGTCATCTACATCAACCTCGATATTAAACTTATGATAATATTTTACCAGTTTTTCACGAAAGCTGCGGATGCCTTCACTGGGAGAATATTCCAGCACGGTGCGGTCCAAATGGCGCGCCGCCTCGATCGCGACTTCAGGCGTAGGTAAATCGGGCTGACCGATGTTGAGGTGATACACCACAGTACCTTTTGCTTTGGCCTTATTGGCAAGCGGAACGAGCTTTCTGATTGGAGAAGCCGGCATATCGACTCCTCGTTGTGAAATATTAGGCATCCTATCCTATGTTAATTAGTAAATAAAAATAAAAATCCAATTATAAAATCACACAAAAGTAGGGCTATTTATAGTATTATGCAAATTATAAATAAACTATCCGCCTTATCTTCCCGGCAGAGGTGAATCTTTGCTGGCATGCATTGTTGAAACAAAAGCATCAGGATCGACTTCTTTGATTTCATTCTTAAGTCTTGGCAAATCTTTTCGTTCGGCAATGGTGAAAATGATCTCTTTCTCTTCGCCGGCATACATTCCTTTACCATGCAGGAAGGTTCCCCTCATTCCCAGTTTGTTGACTAAAATATCTTTCATTTCATTTGTTTTGCGTGAAACGATAAATACCGCCCTGCTGGGATTTTCTGTCTGAAGCATCTCTACTATCTTCCCGAAAACAAATATAGTGAACCACGAATACAAAGGTACTGCCCAATCCTGGAATGCAATCAGACCGATCAGCACAACCGTTGAATCTATCGCAATAATCATATCGCTTACCCTTAAGTTTGAGTTATTAGCAAGCACTCTTGCCAACACGTCGGTTCCGGCACTGGTACTCTGGGCCTTGAAAATACAGGTTACCCCCATACCTAAGATCATACCTCCATAAAAACAGGCGATAAACGGATCATTTTCTACAAGCGTTCCTTCTCCTAAGATGTACGACAATGAGTCGGTAAACAAAGAGATCAGTACAAAAGTAAGCACAGTTTTTGGTCCTGATGACAGACCAATTTTCTTCATCGCAAGGAACATCAGCGGAATGTTGAAACATAAAGCGGTTGCTCCGATGGGTAATCCTTCCGGAAGCAAAGGGATAAGTCCCTTTGTTGAGTAGTGCAAAACAATGGATATTCCATATACCCCTCCAGGAACAATCTTATACGGGGCCAGGAATAATACGTAACTTAAGGCTTGCAGAAAAGAACCAACTATGATAAGTACATAATCGGATGGTTTAATGTTTGGCGCTTTAAACGCTAACTGTGATTTCATGTTATTATTTGTGTCGTTATTTGTGTTGTATTTATCTGCTCTTAAAATTGCGCAAAGATAGATAAAAAAAAGAGATCATATACTTTACATACATAATCTCTTTGTCCAATTTTAACGATCTGCCAGTTTACTTCTCTGCATCTGCAAAATAGGTAACCTGTTCCTCTTTTGCAAACAACCGGTTATGGTTATTGGTGACATTAATCAGAACTAAATACTTACGATATTGCTCTTGATTCAGTGCTTTTTTCATAAGTTTCAAATTCCCGTAAACTGCTTTATATAATTTACCATTAAAACTGCTTTCTCTTGCAAATGATGCTTTCCTTAACTGATCATTGAAATAAGTATTAATAGCATACACATCATTCATTTGAGATGGTTTTAACTGCAAATACTGACTTAGCCTGTCATAATTGATTTCAGAAATCAAATGATCATTTTTGCCTCGTGAAAATCCCAATGCCGCAATACAAAATGTTGCGAACAAAATTATACCTAAACGTCTCATAATTCTTGTTGATTAAAATTGTTACATATTCAATTCTTCAACCTTTATTAGCTAATAATAAGTCTGTTAACTACATATAAGACGAGTTCCGCAAAAGAATGGTTACAGCATTAAGTCTTTTTTCAAAAAAAAAAGAGACTACATACCTGCGTATGTAATCTCCCGATTCATTGTTTAATGTATTCGATTATTCATTAACCTCTGCCAGGTAAGTATCGCCATATCCGGCACTGAACAAACGGTTGTTGTTGTTTGTAACATTAATCAAGGTTAAATATTTACGGTACTGGTCTTCAGAAAGAGTTCCTTTCATCAACTTCAGGTTGCTGTACACAGCCTGGTGAACTTTCTTGTCGTAACGACTTTCGCTTGCACGTGAAGCTTCGGCCAATTGCTCGCTAAAAAATTCATTAATGCTTGCGACCTCATTCATCTGTGATGGTTTCAGCTGCAAATAATTGCTTAGCTTTTCGAAACTAATATCTGAAACCAAATTCACTTTTTTACTCTGTCCAAAACTCATTGTAGCTACCAACACGATAGCGGAAAAGACTAAACCTAAACGTCTCATAATACCTACTAATTAAAATTGTTTCTACTCTTGTTCTCTTGTATTGCCCTAAACATCAGACCGCTGTCTAACTCTTTGACACAAAACTAAGAAAACGTTTAACACAAAAAATAGTGGTTCCGATTAAGAGTTAAAATGTGTCGGCAAAAGGGTTTATTATACCGACTAATTCTCAATCCTGTACTTTTCATAAGAGGGTTTAGCATAAAGCAGATAAACAAAGAGGGAAAGCAAACAACAAAAGGCTCCAACCAGATAAGCAGCAGATAAACTGCTGACTGAGGCTATAAACCCTGTTGACAACATTCCAATACCCATACCCAGATCTAATGACGTGAGGTAAGTAGAGGTTGCAGTTCCCCGTCGGTTAGGGTGTGCCACATTTACAAACAGAGATTGGAAAGCCGGAATACTTACTCCATATCCAATGCCAATAAAAAATGCGGCAACGAAAAAAATAAGAACGTTATGCAAGGTTGCAAAAACAACAAGTGATATTATTATTCCGACTATAGCACTAGTCAGCAATAAATGGAGCTTGCCCCTATCAATCATCCTCCCGGAAAATATACGGGCAGAGCCTACACCTGTAGCCATAAAGATAAAGAAATAGCCCGGATTACTCACATGAATCTCTTTACCATACAACACTGCAAAAGATACAACCATTCCATACCCGATGGAACAAAGCATGTGAGAGATACCTGCAGGAATTGCCTGAATCAGGATAAATCTATCCAAAGAAAAAGGAGGACGAGATACCTTCTCTTTTTGTACATGCTTGATGTTATATACGGCTATCACACCTAACAAGGCTGCAAGTAAACAAATAACAATCAAGGTATGAAACCCGAATGCATTGTAAACAGGCACCGCCAGAAGTGGAGCCAATGTCATAGCCAGACTTAGCGTTAGACCGTAAAAACCGATCCCTTCGCCCCGGCGTTTGGAAGATATTACGTCTATAGCAATGGTGTTGCCAGCCACAGACGATAATCCCACAGAACCTCCCTGAATAAAACGAACCAGCATTATTGACGCTACTGTTGCAGCAACCAAATAACCGGCAAACAAGGCCGTAGTAATAGTAAATGCTACAAGGTAAAGAGGTTTACGTTTAACCGCATCTACCACATAACCCGAAAACGGACGCACACACAACAAACCGATTGTATAACTTGCAAGTACAACTCCTACCCACGAAGACGAAATATTTAACTCCTCAACAAGGTAGACAGGTATTATTGGCATCAGCATATTCATCGGCAAACTCATCAAAAAGTGCGCCATGCATGCAAAAACAAAACTCCGGGTCCAAAGTCCCGGCTTCCGTTCATCCATTTCGTTTACTCTTTTATCAAGCCCACTCGCTTAATTCCAGCCATCGCATTGTCTTTTCATCAATCTCGTCCAGCAACTCTGCAATCCGCTGCGATTTGGCCATCAGGTCGTCATTACTTAAAGAACCGCTGCTCAGCGCTGTTTCCAGCGAAGATTTTTCGGTTTCCAATGAAGAAATCTCTGCCTCGAGAGCTTCGAATTCTCTTCGTTCATTAAAACTTAATTTCTTTTTTTGCTCAACACCACTTGATCGGGCTACCTTCTCTGTGGGAGGATTCAATTTTTGCTTGGCCGACTCTTCAGCTTTTGCGTTTTGCGATTGAATCTCCTTCCATTCGCGGTATTGAGTATAATTACCAGGAAAATCCTGAATATCAGCATTTCCCTTGAAAACTAACAAATGATCAACTACCTTATCCATAAAGTAGCGGTCGTGAGATACAACAATAACACAGCCCTTAAAGTTGCGAAGGTATTCCTCCAGCACATTTAAGGTCACGATATCCAAATCATTCGTTGGCTCATCAAGAACCAGGAAATTGGGGTTTCTCATTAAAACAGTGCAAAGATACAATCTTCTTTTTTCTCCACCGCTCAATTTGTAAACAAAATTGTGCTGTTTATCTACAGAAAACATAAAATATGTCAAAAATTGTGACACATTCATCGTTTTACCATCTCCTAGCTGTACAAATTCCGCTAAATCCTGTACAACATCGATCACTTTCATTTGCTCATCAAACTGTAGCCCATCCTGGCTATAATATCCAAACCTTACGGTTTCACCCACATCGAATCCTCCACTGTCGGGTTCAACCTCACCCATCAACATTTTAATAAAGGTAGACTTTCCTGTTCCGTTGTTCCCCACGATACCCATCTTTTCGTAACGGGCAAAAACATAATCGAAGTCCTTCACAATCTGCAAATTTCCGAAACTTTTGGAAACCTTCACCGCCTCAAAAATCTTAGAACCTATATAAGATGCCTTGACCTCCAAGCTTACGTTTCCATCCATCCGCTGTTGCTTTGCTTTAGCTTCCAGATCATAAAAGGCATCAATCCTATATTTCGCTTTGGTACCTCGTGCCTGAGGTTGTCTGCGCATCCAGTCCAACTCTTTTCTCAACAGGTTATTAGCCCGTTCAATCTCGGTATTGGTAGCTTCAACACGTTCTTGTCTTTTTTCCAGGTAATAGCTGTAATTTCCTTTATATTGAAAAAGTTGTTGACGATCGATCTCTATAATTTCGGAACAAACCCTGTCCAGAAAATAGCGATCATGCGTTACCATAAGCAGACTGATGGTAGAACGGCTGAGATAACCCTCAAGCCACTCCGTCATTTCCAGATCCAGGTGGTTGGTAGGTTCGTCCAGAATAATAAGTTCAGGATCGGTTATCAGCACATTGGCTAAAGCGACCCTTTTTAACTGTCCTCCTGAAAGTTCTTCAACCTTCTGATCGAAATTAGTAATCTTCAACTGAGATAGAATCTGCTTGGCTTTCTGTTCGTAGTCCCAGGCTTTATTGTTATCCATGCGCAACAGAATATCCTCCAGATTGGAATGATCTCCGCTAGCCATTGCCGCCTCGTATTCGGCAATCAGCCGTACTGTTTCGTTAGGAGAATAAAAGCAGGCCTGCATTACTGTAAGACCGGCCGGATATTGCGGAGATTGCTCCAGATAACCCACTCTTAAGTCGTTACGAAAAACAACCGATCCGGCATCGTAATCTTCTTTGCCGGCAATGATGTTTAAGAGTGTGGTCTTTCCGGTACCGTTTTTGGCGATAAGACCTATTTTTTGTCCTTGAACAATACCAAATGTAATCGAATTAAAAAGAACCAGTTCGCCAAAACTCTTAGTTAAACCGTCAATCTGTAAGTAGCTAATCATCTGCAAGTAAAGTTTGTTTCGATTGCAAAGGTAATATAAATAATAAGACGGAGTGAAAAGGATGATTTACCTTTAGTGATCTTTTAAGCTAACAATTACTTAAAACTGATATAAATTGCTAAATTTGCGGCTCAAATCAAGGAGTGAAATACAAACATCAAAACATCATAAACCATCATTATGTTAACAGCAATGACTCTTATCTTTTTAGCAGGTTATCTGGCTATTGCTCTGGAGCACCCGTTAAAAATGAATAAAGCAGGAACGGCCTTGCTAACAGGAACCATTCTCTGGGTAATCTATACTTTTGCAGCTCCGGAATGTATTCCTACAGTATCAGCTGATGCATTCAAACTTTTTCTTACAACCAGACCGGAATTGGCAGAGCTGTCATTTATCCAACAATGCAATCATTTTGTAGTTGAGCATCAAATCCTGGAAAGTATAGGTGAAATCTGTGAAACACTCATCTTCTTGATCGGAGCAATGATAACAGTGGAATTAGTAGATGCTCATGGAGGTTTTCTATTTGTAACCAACCGGATAACAACCAAAAACAAGCGGAAACTTCTCTGGATTATTGCTATAATCACATTTTTCATGTCGTCGGTGCTGGACAACCTTACAACATCCATTGTGATGATTATGGTAATCCGTAAACTTATCGCCAATTACAAAGAACGTTGGGTATTCGGTAGTATTATTGTAATTGCGGCCAATAGTGGAGGGGCATGGTCTCCCATTGGAGACGTAACAACAATCATGCTATGGGTGAGAGGAAACATTTCCACATCTTCTACAATACCTCATCTCTTTCTGCCAAGTGTAATTTCGGCTGTTATACCGATATTAATTGCTCAAAGATTCCTGCATGGAAACCTCTCTCAGATTCGTGCAACCGATCTGGCTGAAGAAAACGAAATAATAAAAGAGCTAAAAACAAAAGAAAGGCTTTCTATACTGATAATTGGTGTAGCCTGTCTGCTTTTTGTGCCCGTATTTAAAACTATCACCCATCTTCCTCCATTTGTAGGTATATTATTCGGACTGGGTGTATTATGGTTCTTTACTGAAATGATGTACCGCAGGAAAGAACGCATACACGAAGATTTAAAACTAAGGGTTACTAAAATAGTACAAAGGATTGACGGAACTACCCTTCTGTTTTTTCTCGGTATATTACTTGCAGTCGATGCGCTTCGTTATGCCGGAATTCTAGATATGGTTTCTGAAGGTTTGGATAAATATGTTGGAAATGTATATGCGGTGAATATGATTATCGGAACGCTTTCTGCCATAGTCGACAATGTGCCGCTGGTTGCAGGAGCGATAGCAATGTATCCGGTAGCTACGGATGCAATGGTTCTGGCTTCGTCAAATCCTGAATACCTTACCCATTTTACTCAAGACGGAATATTCTGGCAATTTCTGGCTTACTGTGCCGGAGTTGGAGGAAGTATGTTGATTATCGGATCTGCTGCCGGAGTAGTTGTAATGGGACTAGAGCGCATAAACTTCCTTTGGTATCTACGGGTAATAACCCCAATGGCTGTTGCAGGATACCTGGCTGGTGCGGGCGTTTACATTATACAAAATTCAATTTTCCCTTAAAACATATTGAATAAAGTCTTTTTCAATTTTATCCGTTAATCATTCATTCTATTTAGGACGATCGATTAACGGATAAATTTTAAGTAAGAAAATCGTTTCATTCCTTTTAGATAGAAACTAACAAGCAGACTTCCTTTCATAATTTCAGGAATCTGTTTAACCACCCGTTGCTCCAGATTGGCCTTACGGATGCTTTCATATCTATATTTGATTCGATAAAACTCACGACGGGCTTCGTATACTGCTTTAGCATTGGAAGGATAGCCGTTCAACAAAAACTTTGCAGCTGCAATATAATCCAATATTCTCCTTGTCAACATTACTCGTTTTAATGCGTATTCGGGGATATTCTTGTATAACATCAATAAATTATTTCTAAAATTCAAAAATGTTTTTCTGGGACTTTCAGCCTCCAAAGTTCCACCGCCCACATGATATACAACTGAAGCAGGAATACAGCGCAACCTATACCCCCGGCATCTCATAAGCCAGCAAAGATCTATCTCTTCCTGATGCGCAAAAAATGTGGCATCCAGACCCCCTACTTTAACAAATACATCCCGCCGTACAAGCATGCAAGCCCCGGAAGTCCACAATACATCCGTTGGAGTATCATACTGTCCGTTGTCGGTTTCTAAGATATGCAACAACCGGCCTCTGCAAAACGGATAACCATATCTATCCATGTAACCGCCGCATGCACCGGCATATTCAAATGAACTCTTATCTTTCCATGAACGAATTTTAGGTTGCACCGCTACCACATCAACATGCTGTTCAACCTCCTCAACAAGCGGATAAAGCCAGTTTGGAGTAACCTCAACATCACTATTCAGCAAAACGACATAGGGAGTCTTAACTGCAGCAATTGCTTGATTGTATCCATCAGCAAACCCAAAATTCTTTTCCAGTTCTATAATGTGGACCGTAGGAAATTGCGTTTTAAGCAAAACGAGGGACTTATCAGTCGACCCATTGTCTGCAACCACAACATCGGCAATATCGTCCGGAGTATACTTCACAACAGAAGGCAGAAATTGCTTCAATAACTGCTCTCCGTTCCAATTAAGAATAATAACAGATACTTTTTTCATACATCAGCCGGTCTTTTATGTTTCCACCTTTTATGTGTCCACAACCAGTACGCTGGATTTCGTAAAATAGTTTTTTCCATTAGACGGGCATACTGTTCTGTGATCCAGAACTCTGAAGTTTCACGAGGGGACTCACAAAGTAATTTCATATCAACTTTATAGTAACCCCTTTTTAATTTTGTAGTATCTAAGTAGATTACAGGCAGATTCAATTTACGCGCGATGCGCTCCGGACCAGTAAGAATGGAACTGTCCTGATTTAAAAAACTCGTCCAATAGTGGAGGTTTGCTTTACTGGGTGTCTGATCGGCAAGGAAAATAACCACACTGGGAGTTTTATCTTGTTTCAATTTCATTATATCCCGAATCGTATCATTCTTCTTTATACCTAAAGATCCGAAACGAGTACGCAGATAAACAAAAAGCCTGTCGAATGCTAAATTAGTAAGCGGTCTGTATATCTGGTATACCCTGGCACTTTTAAAACGGCTGGAAGATGCTGAAAACCATTCCCAGTTACCATAGTGTCCCATCAGTAATATAAACGTTGTATGCCCTTTCTCCATTAAATCGTCGACCAACTCCGGATTACTTAGATAAGCCCGCCGCTGAACCTCTTCAAGCGAAATATGAGACAGTTTTAATGTTTCTACCACATAATCGCAAAAGTGATGGTAAAACTCCTGCTCCAGCTTCTTTAATTCTTCAGCAGATTTATCCGGAAATGACTTTTTCATATTCTTTCTTACAACTTTTAAACGATAGCCTACAAGTTTGTAAATAATAATATAAAACAAATCACTTAATATATATAGTATACGCATGGGCAGTACTCCATGAAGTTTTGCCCATGCATATAAAAAGCTATAAAGAATATTATTCATCATCTTACTCAATTATGGTTACCGTAAGAGCCGTTTTATCTTCGTTAAAATCGTGTAACAACACCCGGCGCGTTTCATTGACCAACTCTTTCCGATAGGGAGCTTCAACCTTTATATAATTCGCTGTGAATCCATGCATAACATCCCCATGCTTAGCCTCTTCGAACAAGACAACCTGTTCCTTCCCAATATTTGCCTCATAAAAGGCATGCAATTTCCTTTCGGAAAGGTCAAGTAGTTGCTGACTACGAGTATGTTTTATTTTGGGATCTACCGAATGATCAATTTTGAGAGCCTGTGTACCTGGACGCTCTGAATAGCTAAACACATGTAATTGGGAAATGTCCAACCCTTCAATAAATACACGTGCATCTTCAAATAATTCGTCGGTTTCTCCACGGGTACCAACTATTACATCCACTCCAATAAAGGCATTTGGCAGCAACTCCTTAATTTTTGAGACCTTGTGTCTAAACAATGAGGTATCATATTTACGCTTCATTAATCGAAGAACCTCATCGTTTCCACTTTGCAACGGTATATGGAAGTGGGGAGCAAATCGCTTGGATTGAGCCACAAAGTGAATCGCTTCATCTGTTATAAGGTTTGGCTCAATAGACGAAATGCGATAACGTACTATTCCTTCTACCTCATCAAGCGCCTTGATAAGATCTAGAAAAGTTTCACCGGTGGTCCGGCCAAAATCTCCAATATTGACTCCGGTAAGCACTATTTCTTTACCCCCTTTGGATGCCACCTCTTCTGCCTGTTTCACAATGGATACAATGGATCCGTTTCTACTTCTGCCCCTGGCAAATGGAATCGTACAATAGGTACAGAAATAATCACAACCATCCTGAACCTTAAGGAAATGTCTGGTCCGGTCGTCTGCCGAACACGACGGCGAAAAGGTTTTGATATCTTTTGTCTTGGATGCTACAATAGCCCCTCCCTCATTTTTCTTTTTAAAGTCATTGAGGTAAGACACTATATCCAACTTCTGTTCGGCTCCAAGAACCAAATCAACCCCTTCAATTGACGCAACCTCTTCTGGTTTTAATTGGGCATAGCAGCCCGTTACTACCATGTAGGCTCCGGGATGTTGTTTACTGATACGACGGATCGCCTGCCGGCATTTTTTATCCGCCAATTCGGTCACCGAACATGTATTTATGACGCAGATATCTGCTTTTTCTCCGTTACGTACTTTACGAATGCCTTGCGCAGCAAGTGTTTTGCCAATAGTTGAGGTTTCTGCAAAATTAAGCTTACACCCTAAGGTATAGTATGCTGCAAGTTTATTTTCAAAAACTGTATTATCTATCATTTTATATAGTAAATTTCGATGCAAAGTTACACAAAAGGAGCAAGTTACTCTCTTTTTTAGTTGTATATCTGCACTTTTGTCCATACTTTTGCGCAAATTTCACAATTTTGTGCTATGATTAAAGAGAATTTTATAAAGATTTACGAAGATAGTTTTAAAGCCAATTGGGACCTTCCAGCACTTACAGATTATAGCAAAGGTATCTCATTTTCTTTTGGAGAAGTTGCGACAGAGATAGCCCGCATTCATATCTTATTTGAAGAGTGTCAGATTCGCAGGGGAGATAAGATAGCTCTTATTGGTAAAGACAATTCCCGTTGGTGTATCACCTATATGGCGGCAGTTACTTACGGTGCTATCATTGTTCCGATTCTGCAAGACTTTAATCCTAACGACGTACATCACATTATAAATCATTCCGAATCTGTATTTCTTTTTACAAGCGACCGTATATGGGATATGCTGGAAGAAGAAAAGATTGCCAATATACGTGGGGTTTTCTCTTTGACTGATTTTCGTTGCCTGCATCAACGGGACGGAGAAAGTATACAAAAGTTGCTTAAGACCTTGGATTCAAAAATGGCACATAAGTACCCCAAGGGATATTCTAAAGAGCACATTAAGTATGCAGATCTTGACAATGAAAAAGTCGTATTACTAAATTATACTTCGGGAACTACAGGATTCAGCAAGGGTGTGATGCTTACAGGAAATAATCTGGCTGGAAATGTCACCTATGCCAAAACACTTGGTTTAATGTTTAAAGGCGACCGTGAACTATGTTTCCTTCCGCTTGCTCATGCCTACAGCTGTACCTTTAATTTTCTCGTACCCATGGCTGTTGGAGCACATGTATTTTTGTTAGGCAAAACCCCTACTCCCAAAATCCTGCTTACTGCTTTCGAAGAGGTTAAACCTAATCTGATTCTGACAGTACCTCTGATTCTTGAAAAGATTTATAAGAAGATGATTCTACCCCAATTAAATAAACGAACAGTAAAACTGGCTCTGAATATTCCCTTATTGGATAACAGAATATATGCTCAGATACGAAAGAAACTGATTGATGCAATGGGAGGACGCTTCAAAGAGGTTATTGTAGGAGGTGCAGCAATGAATCAGGAGGTAACAGATTTCCTTTATAAAATCAAATTCCCCTTTACAATCGGATACGGAATGACTGAATGTGGGCCGCTTATCAGTTACGATTCCAATGAAGCATTTATACCCGGATCTTGTGGTAAAGTATTAAACGGAATAATGGATGTGCGTATTGACTCGGAGGATCCCTATAATCAGGTTGGAGAAATTCAGGTACGGGGAGAAAATGTAATGAAAGGATACTATAAAAATGATGAGGCAACCAATGCCGTTTTTACCCAGGATGGTTGGTTAAAGACAGGCGATCTTGGAACAATTGATGCAGAAAAGCGTATCTACATAAGAGGGCGTTCCAAGACTATGATACTTAGCAGCAGCGGTCAGAATATTTTCCCTGAAGAAATTGAAGCCAAGCTGAATAATTTGCCTTACATTATGGAAAGTCTTGTCATCGAAAGAGACGGAAAACTGATTGCCCTTGTTTATCCGGATTATGACACCGTAGATGGTACCGGAATCATGCATACAGACTTACCTCTTATCATGCAGCAGAATCTGGTTGAGATTAATAAACTGGTTGCTCCTTACGAAAAAGTTGCATCCATACAACTTTATCCAACCGAATTCGAAAAAACGCCGAAGAAAAGTATCAAAAGATATCTTTACAGCAATTTTTAACATTAATGCAAACACTTAATATTCAGCATATTAAAAAATATTTGAAAAAAAACAAAAAAAAAGTGCCCTATGTTGTATAACATAGTCAAATTAATATATACATTTGCATCGTTTTACAACAACAAAGATATTATTGACCGTTTTAATTAAAAGACAAAATGAAAAAGTTATTTGCATTCGCTGCTATCGTTGCAGCTGTTTCTTTCTCTTCATGTGGTAACAAATCTGCTGAATCTACTGAAGCTGTAGCTGAACAACCAGCTGTTGAAGAAGTAGCTCCTGCTGTAGAAGAAGCTCCTGCTGTTGCTGACTCTGCTGCTGTAGCAACTGAAGCTGCTCCTGTTGAAGCTGCTCCTGCTCAGTAATTAGAAACTAAGCGTATTAAAAAATGGTCTGTATGTTAACATACAGGCCTTTTTTTTGTTTAATAAAAAACGGAATACTAATGAAACTTTCAACTTATCTTTTTCTTCTGCCTATTATTACCATACACCATCTTTCGGCCCAGTTTACGACTGATACGGTATTGACAATTCAAAATATAAATATTCAGGGACAATATTTCACTACGATAAACAGTGGAACGATCAAACAACTAAATACGTCGAGCAATATTTCCAGCAATTTGGGTACTACATCCGACATAATCAGACAGCTGCCATCTGTAAATACAGATATTGAAGGATCTATAATTTTTAGAGGATCCAGCAAAAGTGTCCAACTGATCAGAGGTGTTCCCTATGGATTTTTAGAAGAACAAAGCGGAGATATACTAATCCAATTGCCAGCTTCATTTTTTTCGCAAATAACTGTATTATCTCAACCGGATCTATCTTTTTTGCCTGATGGAGAAAGCGGAGTGTTTTCTTACACAAGCATTCCTGAATATAAAACTTCGTCATCTCTCAACCTGACCTTAGGGGGAGGAAGTAACCAAAGATACACTGCAGGAATAAAAGCCACCGTTAATCCTGGGAAATGGTCGGTTACAACCAATTATAATTATAGAAGAGAATACAGGGAACGATCATTTTATAAACTAACCACCAATAGCAGTGGATCGACAGAGATGGATAACAACGCCTCTGCGCATCCGGAAGTACATATCGGAGACATTACAGTAGGGTATTTATTGTCAGACAAAGATTATCTTACAGTTTACACACTCCTACAGCACATGCAATATGATAGATATGGTGGAATAAATAACACCAGAAGAAATTCTGCCGGGGACATTACAAACAAAATAATTCGTCACCGTTACAATAATCAAGGTCAGGATGCTTATGCCGCAGAAGCAACATGGTTACATACATTCTGGAATAAAGGAAAACTGAATATTCGATTCAATTATAATAATTTTTCGTACGACGAGAACAATCATTATGAAAATGAACAATTCTCTACTGGAAAAATTATCGCACAAGACAACCTGAACGTAAATCAAGACAAGAGCAATTACTTTTTTTCAACGAACGTGTATTACCCGTTCCAAAACGGTTACACGTTTAATATTGGATACATTAGTCGGATTCAAAATGAGGATTATAAGGCCAAAGCAGATAATCTAACAAATGGAGATTGGATGCCTAATTTATCTAAATCGACTGACTTTAATTTTGTCCGCTACATCAATTTAGGATATGCCTCACTTCAAAAGACAATAGCCCCTTTTACAATCGAAATAGGAATGCAAGCCGAACATACCAAAGAAGAAATAAACAGTCCTGATTTGAATGGAAAAATGAATAAGAATAAAGTTCATATTTATCCCAAAGCAAACCTTGAATATCAGGTAGCTGAAAATGGGATTTTTAGTTTAGGTTATCAACAACGTACAAATCGGCCAATTGCATCAGACCTTAATCCTTTTATTGACAGGGCGGATATCACCTATATTAAACAGGGTAATCCGAATTTGGCCCCTGAAGTAATACATTTAGCAGAAGCATCCTATGCATTCACAAATAATTACTTCAGCATTACCCCGGCAATATATTATAGACATAAGAGCAACAGAATTATGGATATTGCCAACCAAGTAAACGATGAAATTCGTTGGACAAAACAAAATACAGGAAATAGTAATACCTGGGGAATTGAGATTTCTACCAACTGGAAACCCATCAATCGGCTGTCAATGAG
Organism: Macellibacteroides sp.; assembly: GCF_050251695.1. Taxonomy (NCBI): domain Bacteria; kingdom Pseudomonadati; phylum Bacteroidota; class Bacteroidia; order Bacteroidales; family Porphyromonadaceae; genus Macellibacteroides; species Macellibacteroides sp. The sequence goes on along the minus strand of NZ_JBFWMI010000035.1, from coordinate 4,243 downwards.
TGCCTCGTCTGACATTTACCGGGATCAGATTGATGGTCGTACAATTGGATATGATGAGAAAAAGGAGATGACCTGTTTACTTGCAAAAGTACTGTTATCTTTCCAACTCACACCCAACACTCAGTTGCAAACTGATGGTTATTACATTTCAGATCAACTTACAGCTCAAGGTGAAATACAAAATCGCTATAGTGTTAATGTCGGAATAGCTCAATACCTATTAAAGAAGAAACTTAAGGCTTCACTGAGTGTAAATAATATTTTTGATAGTCTGGAAGAAACAACCCGAATTCAAACCAACTCATTTCAGCAAATACAAATTCGGAACCGCGACTCCCGAGTTACCTGGCTGACACTATCCTATAATTTATAAATAATAGAAGAAACTAGGATACAAAAAAAGAGGTATATCGAATGATATACCTCTTTTATATTTTTAGAATGTTGATTATTCAGCAACAACCTCGAAAGAAATTTCAACAGAAACTTCTTTGTGAAGCTTAACAGTAGCTTTGTAAGTACCAACTTCTTTTACAGATTCTTTGATGTAAATGATCTTACGATCTACTTCGAATCCAGCTTTTGCCAATGCTTCAGCAACCTGAATATTCGTTACAGAACCAAAGATTGTTCCTGTAGAACTTGTTTTTGCACCAATAGTAAGTGAAACACCTTCCAACTTAGCAGCCAATTCCTGAGCATCTGCCTTAATTTTGGCCAACTTGTGAGCACGTTGTTTCAAGTTTTCTGCTAACACTTTTTTAGCAGAATCTGATGCAATCACAGCTTTACCCTGGGGGATTAGAAAGTTACGTCCGTAACCGTCTTTAACTGTTACGATATCGTCTTTGTAGCCTAAGTTAACTACGTCTTCTTTCAAAATAACTTGCATATTCTGTTTCCTCCTTTTAAAATTATTTCATCAAATCGGTTACGAAAGGAAGCAACGCCAAGTGACGAGCTCTCTTTACTGCCTGAGCAATACGACGTTGGAACTTCAATGAAGTACCAGTAATACGACGTGGAAGAATCTTTCCTTGTTCATTCAGGAATTTCTTCAAGAATTCAGGATCTTTGTAATCGATGTACCGGATACCGTTCTTTTTGAAACGGCAATATTTCTTTTTCTTAACGTCTACTGATGGAGGAGTTAAGTATCTGATTTCTGATTGTGCTGCTGCCATAATTAGTTCTCCTTTACTGTTTCTTTAGATGATTTCAAATGTCTTCTCTTTGCTGCGTATTCTGCGGCATACTTATCCTGACGGAAAGTCAGGAAGCGAATCACACGCTCGTCACGACGGAAGTTAACTTCCAATGTAGCGATAGTTTCCGGATTTGCTTTGAATTCAACTAACTGGTAGAAGCCTGTCGTCTTCTTGTCGATAGGATAAGCAAGCTTGCGCAATCCCCAGTTCTCTTCATTCACGATTTCAGCACCTTCAGCTTTCAGAAGGTTTGTGAATTTTTCTACCGCTTCCTTCATCTGTGCGTCAGACAAAACGGGAGTCAAAATGAAAACGGTTTCGTAATTGTTCATAAAACGCTGTTTTGTTTTGTAATTAATAAAATTTAGCGGTGCAAAGGTAGGGAATATAAATTTTGCATGCAACCCTTTCTCTATATTTTTTCATTAAAGTATTTCGTGACTGCTGATTAACTATACAAAGTATTCGTTATCTTTGTGCCAGAAGGTTAATCTGGAAAAAATAGAATACTACCATTTTACCGGCTAACCGTCACTGGTCTGAAACTGAAATTTATCCAAACCAATTACAATGATGATAAAGAAGTTTTTATTTGCTTTTATACTGATATCTATTGGATTTTCTGCTCAAGGACAATATATAACCGAACTTCCCGGAACAGATTACAAATATAGGATACTGCATATGGCTAACGACTATGCAGGTAAAGTAGTTTGCACATTAGTAAAGAGGGAGCCTGTCAGTAAAGACGGACCAGCCATTTTGTATGTTCACGGATACAACGATTATTTCTTTCAACGAGCGCTGGGAGACAGTGCTGCAACGCATGGATATAACTTTTATGCACTGGATCTACGGAAGTACGGTCGGTCCATTTTACCTGATCAAGATGCATTTTTCGCAAAAAACCTTTCAGAATATTTTGCCGACCTGGATACAGCAATTGCTATCATCAAAGCGGAAGGCAACCGGGATATTGTCCTTATGGCACATTCTACAGGTGGGCTTATTACTCCACTTTACCTACAAAGTAAGGGCAACAAACTTCCTGTAAGTGCATTAATATTAAACAGTCCCTTCCTCGACATGAATATGAGCTGGTTTATGGAAGAGGTTGTCATACCTGTTATTTCATTTATTGGAAACTATTTCCCTAATCTGGAAGTGGAAGGAAAAGGAATTTCCCAATATGCACATAGCTTACTGAAACGCATTCATGGAGAGTGGGAATATAACGAAAACTGGAAAAAAACAACCGGACATCCCAAAAAGGCAGGATGGATCCATGCAATACACAAAGGACATAAAACCATTCAAAAAGGATTAAACCTAACCTGTCCGATTCTGGTCATGTCGTCCGACAAGTCCATACCTGAAACAAAAATATGGAATGAGCTATATCATACTTCCGACATCGTACTTGATGTAAAAGATATTCAAAAGTACGGAAAGATGCTGGGAAGCCGTGTTACATGCAAGCAAATTCACAACGGCAAACATGACTTGATCTTATCCAACGAGCCTGCAAGAAAGGAAACTTATCAGGTTATATTCAGTTGGTTAAAACAACAATCAGGCAAGTAAGCACAACGTATCACCGAATCAAACCGAAAAATTTACTTTTCTTTGGTTGTTCCTCCTGTACCATAGCACCCTTAAAAAAAACATCTGTAGAAAAACAGGCTCTGCTGTCATTGTTTTTCAGAGTATTGTAAATCAGCCCCCAATCGGGTAGTCCACCAAAGTTACGGTCGTCAATAAACAGATCGGCGGTCAGCTTACGTGGTGCCTTACCAGCAACTTCTTCAGGATCATTCTTGTTAACGGCATAAAAGTTTAGCCCCCTCTCTTTACAGAAAGCAACTGCCTCATCTAATAGATCTCCTTCACGAACGGTCCACAAGATAAGTAAATGCCTACCCTCTTTCTGAATCAACTTAAGGGATTCAATGGCGAAAGGAATCTCTTCACCTATTTTAGGATATTTATGAGTTACAATAGTTCCATCAAAATCAACCGCAATTACCATAATTTATATTTCGTAAACTGATTTGAAGCACAAAGGTAGTAAATTCTCGCAACTAACAAAAGTAGATCTGTAATCACTAATTTTTAGGATCATAGATTTCGTATGGAGAATGGTTACTTATAAATTCGGGAACAAGTTTTTTCATTAAGCGAATAACCTGTTCAGATTCTTCCGATTCAGCCATCCGAATCAATTGATCCACAGCTGTACTAACCTCATTCCATTCATATCTTCTCACTTTCGCTATTCGGATTTTAGGGTGTCTGGTAGGAACTGTAAACTCCGAATCGGTCAGCAATTCCTCATAGAGTTTCTCTCCGGGACGCAATCCGGCAAAGACAACCTTCACCTGCTCATCCGGAATAAGCCCGGCTAATTGAATCATCCTCCTGGCCATATCAGCGATCTTCACAGGTTCACCCATGTCAAAAACGAATATTTCTCCACCTCTCCCTAAAGTAACAGCTTCGAGAACCAATCGAGAAGTCTCCGGAATTGTCATAAAATACCTGAAAATATCAGGATGAGTAACTGTAACCGGTCCCCCACGGCGAATCTGTTCCCTGAAACGAGCTACTACCGAACCATTTGACCCAAGAACATTTCCAAATCGGGTAGTAATAAATTGCGTTTTACCCCGTGCTTCATCTATTTTAAAACTAAGACTTTGTACGTACATTTCTGCAATGCGCTTGGATGCCCCCATAACATTGGTAGGATTAACTGCCTTGTCGGTAGATATCATAATAAAGCGCTTAACAGAATGCAAAACAGACATATCTGCAAGCTTTCTGGTTCCGTCAACATTGGTCCGAATCGCCTCACATGGATACTCCTCCATCAAGGGTACATGTTTATAAGCTGCAGCATGGAAAACCACCGTTGGAACATATTTAGTGAAAACGAACTCCAATCTTGACTTAATACGTACATCTCCTATGATAGGTACAAAACTTTGCATGGGGTACCTATCTTGTATCTCGAGTCTTAAATCATGCATGGGGGT
>NZ_JBFWMI010000034.1:0-30814 GCF_050251695.1 Macellibacteroides sp. | reverse complement strand
TCGGAAAGAAAGCCCGGTAGATCAGAGCTGTTTGCCCTCCTTTGCTAATACCCGTGCTAATCCATTTTTGAGGATAAATTTGTTTAAACAGAGTGGTGATAAGATGTAGGTCTGAAGCCGAATTCTGGGCAGTCAGATATTGCCAGTCGACTGAGTCTGGAACAGATCCGGAAAAATACCGATGCTCTACGAAGACTGTATTCGTCTGAAATAGTCTGGCGAGCTCATCCTGGTAACGAGGGTTTAGAGCATAGTCGCCACCGTATCCTTCGGTTACAAGCACTGTTGGACGGTCGAAGCCTTCGTGGCTGACTACCACACGTTGGGAAAACGACCCTTTCTCGGGATGTTTATGGTCCAGGGGCTGTCTAACAGTTATAACATATTTCTCTGAGTAATAATCGGAAGGCAGGCTATCTATGGTAATAACTTCCTTCAGTGTACAAAGTTTTTGATAGAGCTCCTTGTTGGATGCATTAGCCGAGACTATAACCAATAATAGCAGCAGGAGCAAGTGGCTGATACGTTTCATTTGTAAGTATTTGTGTTTTGTTCTTCTTCTTTTCTGAAATTAATAGCTTTGTAGTTGGCTATATTCCGTAACAGGCCTTCGTATTTGGCCCGTTTTACAGCCGACCCTTTAAAAATGCGAGTATATTGTTCGCGGGAGAGGGCATACCATTTATCAGCAGTCATCTCAGCCAATTCGTCTTTCATCATAAAGGACTCTTCTGTTGTTGGTCTGGCGAAACGGTTCCAGGGACATACCTGCTGACAGGTATCACATCCGTAAATACGGTTGCCGATGAGAGGAGCAAGCTTTTCCGGGATCTCATTTCTGTTCTCAATCGTTAGATAAGAGATACATTTGCCTGCATTCAATGTTCGGGGAGCTTCTATGGCCTTGGTAGGGCATGACTCCATACATCGCGTACATTTTCCGCACATACTTTCCATCGGACGATCCGGAATAAGGGCCAGGTCTGTAACGATTTCACCCAGAAAAAAATAGGACCCTTTGCCGGGGATTATCAGGTGGGTGTTTTTCCCAATCCAACCCAGTCCGGCTTTCCAAGCCCAATATCTTTCCAAAATTGGAGCTGAGTCTGTAAAACAACGGGCATTGATATTGACTTCACGACGGATATAATCAACCAATTCATTTAGTTTTTCTTTAATCACATAGTGATAATCACGTCCGTAGGCATAGTATGCAAGTTGTGGTACATCTTGTGGTTGCAGGCAGGCCGGATAATAATTCAAAGCAACGGAAATAATAGAACGGGCGCTTTCCAGTAACCCGGTAGGGTCTAAACGGACGTTACGGTAATTCTCCATAAAGGTCATGTCTGCATGCATTCCGTTTGCCAGCCAGGTGTCGAAATAGGCTGCTTCACTGTCTGCCGGGGCTACCTCTGCAATTCCGCAGGCTGCGAAGCCTAGCCGGAGTGCTTCTTCCTTTATTTTTTGCTCAAGATTCATTCAATTGTTTTAAACTCGTACCCATTTTGCTGCAGCCATTCAATCGCTCGCGGCAGAGCTCCCTTCATGTTTACTTCAGATTTTATTGAATCGTGAAACACGATGATGGATCCGTTGCGCGTATAGTTTTTCACTACGTTGAACACTCCGTTGGGTGTCATATGCGGACTGTAATCGCGTGTAACAACGTCCCACATAATGATCTTATAGCTGCGCCGAAGCATCAATACTTGCGGAAAGCGCATGTGCCCGTGCGGAGGACGAAATAAGTTGCTTTTTATTAACTCTGCAGCCTTTTGTACATTGGCTACGTAATTTTTAGTCCAGAAACGGATTCCCTGGATATGGTTGAATGTGTGATTACCAACACGGTGACCACGATTCAATATCATCTGATAAACCTCCGGATATTTTCGGACATTGTCGCCAACACAAAAAAATGTAGCCTTAATGCCATATCGGTCCAGGGTATCTAAAACCCAAGGGGTAATCTCGGGAATAGGTCCGTCGTCGAATGTGAGATAGACACATTTCTTGTCCGACGGAATTCTCCAGATTACCCCTGGGAACAACGCTCTGTAAAAGAACGGGGGTTGTTCTATAAACATACCTTATTTATCTGCGTACGGAACTATATGCCATACGGTAATTATCAAATTCTTCCTGGAATGCTTTGCCATATTCAGGATCGTACTGTTTCCCGATTCTTAAAATTTCTTGCAAAACAGCCAGATTATGTTCTACATCTCCCATTACAGAAGCCATCTGATTTGGGTTTAACCTGAAATACCAGCGAAGGCTTCGAAGGGAATTATCGGCAATACCGTTATAAACTGCTTCTGCTTTTTCTTTCTGGTTGAGCGTAAAGTAGAACTCACCGATAGAAAGGGCACTGTAATCCAATGGAACCGTTTTTGCCGGTAGAACTTCCATGGCTTTATCAAGGACTTTCAATGCCTTGTCATTTTTGCCTTCTGCAATAAGTGTTCCCGCCAATTTGCTGAACAGAGCCATACGGAAGCTCTTACACATACGCATGGTATTTTCGTCCAGATAAACATCCGGATTATTTACACCTCCCCATTTAAACTTGTTCATTACATTGTCGTACATCTTCTCAGAGTTTACTGCCTTGTTTGTTCCTTTGGTACTCATCGGCACAATCTGATAGGCGAGTCCGGTTTGCTGGAAGTAACCGTCTAGTTTTACAAACTGATCGGGACTTACTGTCACAGCATAATAAATAGGACGCTCCCAATTGTTGGTTTGTAACATATCCAGTACAATGAGTTCCTGTTTACCCAACACCTCTTTGTCTTTCAGGTCAATCGTCATCTCACTCAACATTAATGCTGAGTCGGCCGGCTGAATCACTCCATGTTTTAGAGCAGCAGCTGTATCAACTTTATAAAGCAATGTTTGCGAAGGAATATAATCCAAAGGCTGATTAATGCCAGGAATTTTTTTGTATTTAGGATCATTGCTTTTTACAAAGCTCAGCGCGGTATTAAGATCAATAGGCTGATCAGTCATCGGGAAGATATATGCCACGTCACGCGTGCCCTGAATGTAGTCGGCTCTATCCCATGAGATAGGAAGGGGTTTCGACTCATAAGCCTCTCGCTTCATCTGATCGATATACCAGTCTGTCTGTAAATAGCTCGTATTACAAACCCTAATGTCTGTACGAATACCTTCCACCTCCTGTGCATACCATAATGGGAAGGTGTCGTTATCGCCATTTGTAAATATCACGGCATTTGGCTCACAAGATTCAAGGTAGTTAATTCCAAAATCTCTTGCTGCATAACGTCCAGAACGATCGTGGTCGTCCCAGTTCTGGGCTGCCATCTGAATAGGAACGAACAAGCTGGCAACCGTCGCAACTGAAGCAGCAGCAACTGCAGGAAGCTTGCCATATTTCTCCAGGATTTTAGCTAACCCTGCCACTCCGAATCCAATCCAAATACAGAAAGCATAGAATGATCCGGCATAGGCATAGTCGCGCTCACGCGGTTGATACGGAGTCTGATTCAGATAAAGCACAATGGCGATACCTGTCATAAAAAAGAGGAAGAAAGTCACCCAAAAGGATTGTATTCCCTTTTCTCCGGCATAAGCCTGATATAGTAATCCGATAATTCCTAACAGCAGCGGCAACAAATAGTATACATTGTGACCTTTATTGTTGGCAATATCGTAAGGCATATCATCCTGTGGTCCAACCATCACGGAATCGATGGCTTTAATGCCTGTAATCCAGTTTCCTTTATCTACTTCTCCATTTCCCTGAATATCATTCTGTCTGCCGGAGAAATTCCACATGAAATACCTCCAATACATGAAATTAAGCTGATAAGTGAAGAAAAAGCGGATGTTTTCGGCAAAAGTGGGTTTCATTACCGTCACTCGTTCACCGCAGCGGTCAAACTGTACGGGTTCGCCTTTTACCTGTGCCCATTCCTGGTATGCGCTTACATGACGTCCGTCACCACTATGCATACGGGGGAAGAGCATATTAAGTTCGTCAATATATTCGTATTCCGATTCGTAGCGGGATACGTAATATTTATCCTTTTCTGTTTTGTCTTTTTTAATTACTCTACTCCAGGTAGGTGCACCTTCCTTTGTTACAGCAGCACAACTTCCTCCCTGATTCTGTCGTTTTACTTCAGATACATAGGTTTGTCCATAAATCAACGGAGTTTTACCATATTGTTCGCGGGCAAGGTAAGTACGCAAAGTAAATATATCTTTGGGTGAGTTCTGGTCCATCGGTGTTTCTGCCGATGATCTGACGAGGATAAGCGCATATGATGAATAACCTACCACAATTACCAAAAGCGACACCAGGATGGTATTCATCACTTCAATGCTTGTTCTTTTAGATAGGAACAGATATGCAGTGAGTGCTGCAATCAGTAAAATACCAATAACATAACCACTTCCGATAAATGGAATTCCAATCAGCGTAACTGAAAGAATAAAGGCAATGTTCAAACGAACCTTGTTTGGGTTGGAGGTCATTGTCTCATAGATTGCCCAGGCGATTACACCCAGTAAAACTACAACATAAGCAAATACCCCCGAATTATATGGCATGCCCATTCCATTTACAAATAAAAGCTCGAACCAACCACATACTTCTACCAATCCTTGCACAACACCGTACATCATAACGGCAATGATGGCAAAAGAAATGAATAGGGCTACAAATGTTCCTTTAAGGGTAGGATTCGGATATTTTTTATAGTAATATACTAATACTATGGCTGGAATACAAAGCAAGTTAAGCAAGTGAACACCAATACTTAACCCCATCAGGTAGGCAATCAGTACCATCCATCTATCGGCATGAGGTTTATCTGCCACGGCTTCCCACTTCAGGATCAACCAAAAAACAACGGCCGTGAAAAGGGACGAATAAGCATATACCTCACCCTCAACGGCACTGAACCAGAAGGTGTCACTAAATGTATAGGCCAATGCTCCAACAAGTCCGCTACCCATGATGGTGATAAGCTGAGAGTTGGATATTTCTTCTCCTTCGTTTACCAATATCCGGCGGGCAAGGTGGGTTATACTCCAGAAAAGGAATAAAATGGTAAGTCCGCTAAACAGGGCACTCATCGAGTTGACCATTACCGCCACCTGAGAAGGATCGGATGCAAACTGAGTGAAGAGATTGGCTGTTAGCATAAAGAAGGGGGCACCCGGCGGATGTCCTACTTCCAGTTTGTAGGCCGAAGAAATAAACTCACCGCAATCCCAGAAGCTAGCGGTAGGTTCCATTGTCATCAAATAAACGATGGAAGAGATGGCAAAGGTTACCCATCCCAGCACGTTGTTGATTAGTTTATATTTTCCCATACGATAGTATATAGTGAATAATTAATTCAATTTATCTGCCTTTTTGCTGAGGCAACGGCCACAAAGGTAAGAAATAACCTTAATTTCAACGTTCTGTAAGTCTTTAAATTGCGAATAGAATACTAAAAATATGTATAAAATGAATAGTATAAAAAAACCAGGTATCAGAAATCTAAATTCCGATACCTGGTAATATTATAATTAAGTTGAATCTGTTGACTTCTTACAGCGTTTTAACAACAAGGTTACGCCATAGAACTTTAATTCCGCCGCCATCATGAATTTGAAGGGCGATACGTCCTTTACCCTTACCGATTTTTTCGTCAGTAAAGTTAACCATCTCCTGTCCGTTCAGAATTGTTGTAACATTATCTCCCTTAACTTTGATAACCATTGTGTTCCAATCACCTTGTTTCAGAATATTTTCTTTATCATCATCAATCTGGATCAACCAGCCTCTGCCATATGATTCATAGATACCACCAGTATCCATGCCCTTAGGAGCTACTTCAACCTGCCAGCCATTCACTTTTACGCTATCTCCAACTGTAGAGCGGATAAAGATCCCTGAATTGCCATCTGCTTCCTGTTTGAATTCGGCAGTTAATTCGAAATCGTCGAAATATTCGCGTGTTGCAAGGTAGCCGTATTGTTTATCAGGACCGCTTTCGCAGATTAACAGGCTGTCTTTCACATACCATTTTTCTGTTCCGTAAACTTCCCAACCTGTAAGGTCTACGCCATTAAACAGCACCACTTCCTTTGTTTTTCTGGGAAGTTCCTTAATTTTAATATTACGGAAAGATGCAGGGTAACCATGGTCTTGCAGACAAATTACGCCCTTCTTGGCTAGTCCGTATTCTGGGGCATGACTCCATTTGCCGCTGTTCTTTCTGGCATACCAGTCGTCGGTCCAGGCTTCGAATTCCAGAATTTTAACTCCATTCAGCCAATGTTCAACATGTCCATTATCAAAAACAATTTTTGAATTATTCCATTCTCCCTGAGGATTTACCTTCATTTTGCTTGTGTCTGGTAAATACATGGCATAATCTACGCCAAGTTTTTGCCAGTCTTCCAATGGTTCGGCAAAGTTAGGTTCATCAATAAGTTGATATTCCGGACCGGTAACATAAGGAACAGCAAAATCTGGACGTTCTACAACGTGGTACAACATACCGCTGTTACCACCCTTAGACAATTTCCAGTCCCACGAAAGTTCGAAGTTTTCATATTCTTTATCAGTCACGATATAGCCACTGGCATCGCTTCCTTGTCCGTTAGCCTGGATGCATCCATCAACTACACCCCACGGTTGAGTTAAAGTAGTACCATTGTAATCTTTCCATCCGGCCATAGTTTTACCATCGAAAAGTAATTTCCAGCCATCGGCTTCTTCTTGTGGTGTGAGTACGTTTTGTGGAGCTTCTCCGCAACTTACAAATGTAAGTAGGCAGGCTGCAGCGCAGCTAAAGAAAACTCCCATGCGGTTCGAGTCTTTCTTTAAAAATTTCATGAGCATTATAGATTTTAAAATGAGTTCACAAACATAGTTAATTATTTTGTATTATGCCACTTATCTTTTATAAAATGATTTAAAAGTGATTACGTATTTCACTTTTTTGAAATCCTTTCATAGTATGGTAATCTGTCTATCGGAGCGTTTACCTGTATAGTTTTCGGTCCTTTAAATTTTTTACCGGTATCGTCTTTCCAGGTTCCCTTTGGTAATTTTACACTTCGAGTATGCTCCTTTGTTATAATGGGGGCAACCAAGTATTTGTCACCAAGCATAAATTGGTCTTTGCAGGAGGCAAATCCCTGATGAGGAAACTCGTATTCCATGTGCCGGATAATGGGTTCGCCGCTCTTAGCCGAATGGTGAGCTTGCTCCAGAATATAGTTTCCCATCTTCTGATGTAAATGTGCATAATTCCTGCATATTTCCAAATGCTCCGGATCAAGAATACGCCATGGAGCAACTGAAAACTGCATCATAGGCATTAGTGCGTGAACCTGGCATGACCGGACTATTAGATCTTGATCCAGCTTTGATTGATCAATATTGAGAAATGAACCGAATTGACCGCCTCCGATCATATCCGGACATGTATACGAATAACCAAGTAAACCGGCCGAGATCATGTCGGTAATTAATAATCCTACCGCATTCCATGAATAATCTTTGTCTCCCAGACGTTGAACTAATGCCTGACCTCCCATTTTCCATCCTGCCCGATACTCATTGAAAGGGAAATCCAGCCCTATTTTAGCCCAATATTCGCACATGTCGACAGACGTTGCCGACTTATCATAAAATTCAAGTGTCGAATCGGTAAAGTGGCTTATATCGCCGGCATCAAACTTGAAGCCATCCACACCATATCTTTCCTGCAGGTCTTTCAACTGTTTTTTCAGATGTGCCACTGCTTGGGGATTACTTATATCATAACATGCACTAAATCCGTTCCACCACGAGATTATCGCAGCTTCGTTCGTCCCCTTCTTTTTAATAAGAAATCCCTTTTGCTGCAGATCACGGAATTCGGGACTATCGGGACTTACAAAAGGACATATCCATAGCATGATACGAAAGCCTTCTTTATGTAAGCGTTCAATCATCCCTTTCGGATCAGGGAACCGATCTGGTTTAAAATCGAAATATCCGTAATACTTCTGCCAGTTGTCGTCAACCATAAATACGCCTGTCGGAAAATTGTGTTTAAGTACATTATCTGCATAAGCCAGAATATCTTCCTGATTTTGATTGTACATTAGTTCAATCCATGTATTATATTGCGGCATGGAGAAAAAGAGCGGGTCTGGGATCACTCCTGAAGGAGGGAAAAACCTTGAAGATGCAACAGCAAAAGCCTCTTTCAATGTACTGCCTGCTTGAAAGGGACTTATTTTTTCGTACTGAGAATAGATATGTATATTGCCAGCTTCAGTTTTAAAAGAGAAAGGTCTGTCGCTCCATACAACCCTGCCTTTGGATGATAAGAACAGAGGAACATTCTGGTTGTTTAGATTTTCTTGAGAAAGATCAATTAGTCGAAGTTCATTTCTATAGGGCATTTTAGACCCCAGGGCAACCATCCCTCCCTACCAATCTTCACCCTCCTGAGAGGATATTATTGTTTCATACTTGTTTTGTGCCATACAAGGCAATATCATAAACAGCGTAATGAAAGAAAGAATCAGCTTTTTTTGTAAATACATATTAGTTTAGTTTTCTAAATGATATAATGGCGTTTGTTTTGAATAGATTTCTGCAAATATACGATTTAGAAAATAATTTTAACCACGCGACCAGTACTTAGCGTTGTCTATTTTGGGATAAAGACTCCTCTTTATATAAAAAGAAAGAGGGTGACTCACCTGAATGATATCACCCTCTATTTTGTTTTACAAGAAAATCTATGATTTCCCTTTTACAACTTACAATTTAGGACCTGCAGCCACTAATGCTTTTCCAGCTTCGTTTCCTGTAAACTTCGCAAAGTTTTTAATGAAACGGGCAGCCAAATCCTGAGCCTTTGTATCCCAGGCAGAAGCATCGGCATAAGTATCACGAGGATCAAGAATCTTAGGATCTACGCCTGGAAGAGCTGTAGGAACTTCGAATGAGAAGTAAGGAATTGTTTTAGTTTCTGCCTTATCGATAGAACCATCTAAGATAGCATCGATAATACCACGTGTATCTTTAATAGAGATACGCTTGCCGCTACCATTCCATCCGGTATTTACCAAATAGGCTGTAGCTCCCGATTTTTGCATTTTTTTTACCAATTCTTCACCATACTTTGTTGGGTGCAATGACAAGAATGCAGCACCGAAACAAGCTGAGAAAGTAGGAGTTGGTTCAGTAATGCCACGCTCTGTACCAGCCAATTTAGCTGTAAATCCAGAAAGGAAATAATATTGAGCTTGTTCCGGAGTAAGAACAGATACCGGAGGCAATACTCCAAATGCATCAGCCGACAAGAAGATAACCTTCTTTGCGGGACCAGCCTTTGATACAGGTTTTACAATATTATCGATGTGGTAGATAGGATATGAAACACGAGTGTTTTCTGTTACAGATTTATCATCGAAATCGATTTTGCCATCGGCTGCTACAGTTACGTTTTCAAGCAGAGCATCGCGTTTGATTGCATTCCAGATATCTGGTTCATGTTCCTGGCTTAGGTTGATAACCTTTGCATAGCAACCGCCTTCAAAATTGAATACACCTTCGTCGTCCCATCCGTGTTCGTCGTCACCAATAAGCTGACGTTTCGGATCTGTAGACAAAGTTGTCTTACCTGTTCCTGAAAGACCGAAGAAGATAGCAGTTTCGTCTTTTTCGTTTGTGTTGGCAGAGCAGTGCATTGAAGCCATGCCATTTAGAGGTAAAAGGTAGTTCATTAAGGTAAACATCCCTTTTTTCATTTCCCCACCATACCATGATCCACCAATAAGCAGCATCTTTTCGGTAAGATTGAATACAACAAATGTTTTTGAATTAAGACCAAGCTCTGCATAATCATCGCCAGCTTGGCACTTAGAACCGTTCATTACCACAAAGTCAGGTTCTCCAAAGTTGGCAAGTTCTTCTTCTGTAGGACGGATAAACATGTTTTTAACAAAATGTGCCTGCCAGGCAACCTCCATAATGAAACGAACTTTAAGTCGAGAGTTTTCATTTGCTCCACAAAACGTGTCCATTACAAACAAACGCTTGTTTGAAAGCTGACCTTGTACTAATGGTTTAAGTTTGTTCCAAGAATCAACAGAAAGAGGTTTGTTGTCATTTTTGTATTCGTCGGAAGTCCACCAGATAGTATCTTTGGAAGTTTCGTCCATTACAAAAAATTTGTCCTTAGGTGAACGACCGGTATAAATACCTGTCATTACGTTTACGGCGCCCATTTCAGTAACCTGACCTACTTCAAAACCTTCTAAACCTGGCTTTGTTTCTTCTGCGAATAATTGCTCGTAAGACGGATTATGCAGGATCTCGGTGGTGCCTGCAATGCCGTACTTGCTTAAATCTAAATTAGCCATTTTGATAATTAGTTAAATTGATTGACTTATATAACTTTTCTAATACTCTAAATATCACAAGAAATTACATTACTCTTGCATGATGACGTTACAAAAGTAATATAATTTCTTTTAAGTAAAAAAACAATTAAAGAAATTTTTCATTAATTATTCTTTAACCTGCCAAACTTCTCCACTCATTAATATATCGTTAAGTTTAAGATTGGGTTTTTTAGTTTGAACAGCCTCCATTTGTTTATACAATTCTTCACCATAAACGGGAGCTTCTACGGCGCGGATAACACCTAAAGCTACCGGCATTTCACCACCCATCATTGAAAGAAGGAGGTGCATGGTATTATCTTGAGTTGTGGCATCGTGAACCAAAATGTCATCAAGAGTGTAGCCATCCTGACCGATTGTAACAGCCTTAAGCTTTAATCCGTCAAGGACCAATCCTTTATCGTTGTCTTTCCCGAACAGCATTTTTTCGCCATGACGCAGGAAAATGGTACGTTCTGCCCTGTATTCCTTATCCGCTATGTCTTTGTGGGTGCCATCATTAAAAATAACACAGTTCACCAATACTTCTACCACAGAGGTTCCTTTGTGTTTCGCAGACTCGATCAATATATCGGTCGAGTTTTTCAAATCGACATCAATGCTTCGGGCAAAGAAAGTTCCACGTGCTCCGAGTGTAAGTTCTGCAGGAACAAAAGGCTCTTCCACTGTTCCGAAAGGAGAGCTTTTGGATACGAATCCTCTGTCGGATGTAGGAGAATACTGACCTTTCGTGAGACCGTAAATTTTGTTGTTGAACAACACAATGTTCATATCAACATTTCTACGCACCACATGGATGAAATGATTCCCTCCGATAGCCAGACAGTCACCATCACCGGTTATTAACCAAACCGAAAGGTCTGGATTGGCTGTCTTAACACCTGTTGCAATAGCCGCACCACGACCGTGAATGGTATGGAATCCATAGGTATTCATGTAATAAGGTAAACGTGACGAGCAGCCAATACCTGAAATTACAGCAGTTTTATGTGGAGGGATTGACAATTCGGCCATCGCTTTATGAAGACAGTTTAGCACGGCATGGTCGCCACAACCCGGACACCAGCGTACGTACTGATCACTCTTATAGTCTTTTGCTACGTATTTAGCATATTTTACTTCTATACTCATGGTTTATGCCTCCAAAATTTTCGTTAATTCCTCAACTAATCTAGCAACAACAAAGGGTTGTCCTTTTACGCGGTTAAACTGGAATGGATTGAATCCAGGAATTTTTCCCCGTAAGTAATTGGCAAACTGACCGTTGTTTTGTTCAACGACAACCACTTTCTTATAACGACTAATCAACTCTGCCGTGTTTTTTGGAAGAGGTTGTATAAATTTAAAGTGAGCCATGGCAACTTTTTTACCTTCAGCCTGCATATCTTCCATTGCTTCATACAGGTGTCCGTAGGTGCCACCCCAGCCAATAACAAGCATATCAGCATCTTTGTCTCCGCAAACTTCCTGCTCGGGTATGTAATCGGCTATTTTATCAATCTTAGCCTGACGAACATTTACCATTTTCTGGTGATTGGCAGGATCGGTGGATATAGCACTTGTTTCGTAATCTTTTTCCAGACCACCGATACGGTGCATAAACTCATTCATACCAGGGATAGCCCAATAACGAACTAATGAATCTTTATCTCGACGATAAGGTTTCCATGGAGCTTCTTCCTTATAGTTAGTCACATAATTCGGAGTGATTGCTGGATAAGTATCCAAATCTGGAATTTTCCAAGCAGATGATCCATTGGCAATAAACGAATCGGTAAGCAAAATAACAGGTGTCATATGCTCTATGGCAAGTTTTCCTGCCCAGAATGCGGCATCAAAACAATCGGTTGGAGTAGAGGCTGCAAGTACTACAGCCGGACTTTCGCCGTTACGTCCATATAGAGCCTGCATAAGGTCTGTTTGTTCGCTTTTAGTCGGCATCCCGGTTGACGGGCCTCCTCGTTGTACATCGATAACAACCAGCGGAATTTCAGATATAACAGCTAATCCGATGGCTTCACCCTTAAGGGCAAGACCCGGACCAGAGGTTGAAGTGGCCGCCAGGCAACCTGCAAAGCTTGCACCGATTGCTGTGCAGATACCTGCAATTTCATCTTCAGCCTGAACGGTGATAACGCCTAGATCTTTGCGTTTAGCCAATTCGTGTAAGATATCAGTTGCCGGAGTAATGGGATAACTGCCTAGGAAAAGTCTTAATCCTGCTTTTTCTGCAGCGGCAATCAAACCATAGGAAGTTGCCTTGTTTCCATTTACATCTGTATAGTAAGCTGGTTCAACAGTCGTACTTTCAATACGGTATGTAGAAACAGTTGCGTGTGTATTATGACCGTAGTTGTAACCATCTGTAAGGGCTTTGATATTTGCCTTGACAATGGCCGGTTTTTTTGCAAATTTATTTTGTAACATATGCATTGCCTCTTCAAGGGGCCGCTCAAACAGCCAACAAACCAATCCAAGAGCAAACATATTTTTGCAGCGTAATGCCGATTTGTTATCCAGTTCAAATTCAGCCAGGCCGTCTTTAACCATGGATGATATAGGTACGGCAACAACTTGTACACTGTTTAATCCCAATTCTGCGAATGGGTCTTCTGTTACAAACTGAGCTTTGGTAAGATCATTCTTTAAAAATGAATCAGTGTCAATAATTACAATTGCATTTGGCTTAATGTGTTTTACATTAACCTTCAAAGCGGCTGGATTCATAGCAACTAATACATCCGCTTTGTCTCCCGGTGTATAAATTTTTCTTGACCCCAGGTGAACCTGAAACCCTGATACACCACTAAGCGTTCCTTGCGGAGCACGTATTTCTGCCGGAAAGTCGGGGAATGTTGAAATATCATTTCCCAAAATTGCAGACAGATTTGAAAAGATTGTTCCGGTTAATTGCATACCGTCTCCCGAGTCTCCCGAGAAACGAACAACAACCTTTTCCAACGTCGTAACTTTCGTTTGTTCTGCCATAATAATTTATATAAGCTTTTATTCTCTGATTGCCATTGTTTATTATCACCTTGCAAAGGTAAAAAAATTAAACCTTGAACGGTGAACAAAATTACAATTTTATCTGTTTTAATCCTAAAATGCCGACAAATAGATACTAATATCGGCCGAAGAAAGATTAAAATGATTTGCTACATAGCGATTAACCGGCTTGCCGGCATACATATATATCCCAGCTCTAAATCCCATATCAGCCTTTATTAGTGCCTGGACCGACCCCATATCTCCAATTGAGAATAGCATGGGGACAAAAATATTACTGAATCCCATAGCAGTGGTTCGGGCTACATAATTGCTGACATTCGATTTACAATAATGAAAAATTCCATATTGCTGAAAAACAGAAGGATCAGAAGGGGTTAATCCACAGGTCGTTTCGAAACACCCTCCTTGGTTAACACGAAGATCAATAATCAAAGCTCCTTTTTTCATTGAACTGATCATCTCTTCGGCAATCACATATCTTTTACGTGAATTTATATAACGCATAGCGCCTATTACTACATCGGCCGATCGGAATGCGTTATGTAGCACGTTGGGTTGAAAATTAGATGTAAACAACGACTGACCCAATACTTGCTGTATGGTTCGTAATTTGTTGATATCTTCATCAAACACCTTTACCATGGCTCCCATTCCTAAAGCTGCACGGGCGGCAGCAGTTCCTGCTATTCCGGCTCCCACAATGACAACTTCAGTGGGTGGTACTCCCGAAATTCCACCAAACAGCAATCCTTTACCTCCCCGGGCGTTACTTAGCATTTCGGCTGCAATGGAGATTGAAGCTTTACCCTCAATCTCGGAAATGATATTGAGTACCGGCAATTTGTTCTGGTCATCGGCCAACAACTCATAACCTATTGCATTGATCCGTTTGCTCATCATTAGTTCGAATGCTTCGGGAGCAAACGAATTTAACTGTACCATGGAGAACAACGTAGATCTTGGCTTCATTAAAGCAACTTCGCCTGGTAAAGGAGGAAGAATTTTCAAAATTAAATCGGCCTGATAAACCTCCTGAGGGGTTGAAACTATTTCGGCACCTGCTTCAGAGAAATGATTGTCTGAATAGTTTATGCCAAGACCCGCATTTGTTTCAACAACTACACGATGACCACAATCCGTAAGCATATCAACAGCTTCGGGTGTAAGCGGCAGTCGCCTTTCTTCTTCGTTTCGTTCACGAGGAATGCCTATAAGCAACCGATTGCCCATCTTGCTTATCTCCTTTAATAGTTCCTGAGGAATATACTTCCCCTGACTACATCTACCTCCTGTCAGATCCATAGTACAATATCTTTTCCAATGCATTAGCTATTGAGAGTACATCCGTGTCTGTCTCCATTGCCTCTGCTTCAAAAACAACATCTGCCTGCTCATAATTGTTTTTTCTTTTTAGCAATGTTTCACGTATGTAATCCATGAGTTCTTCTTTATTCTTGTCTTTAAGCAGCGGACGTGTCCCTTTGCACAATTCCAGCCGATTGGTCAATTCCGGAACCGAAACCTTTAGATATACGGTCGTTCCGTGGGCTTTCATATATTCCATATTGTCAAAAAAACAGGGAGTCCCTCCTCCGGTAGAGATTATAACATCTTCGAAGGTGGCGACCTCACGTAACATCTTTTGTTCAATTTCCCGGAAGCCGGCCTCACCTTTTTCTGTAAAAAGCTGTTGAACAGATTTTAGGTATCTGCTTTCAATGTAATGATCCAGGTCAACAAATGTGAGTCCCATATTTTTTGAAAGACACACACCTACAGACGTTTTGCCCGCTCCCATAAAACCGATAAGAAATATACGTTTCATCCCAAATTGAACTATTTTTTGCAAATGTAGTTTTTTATAAAGCAATTCGGTCAACCAGAATAAAATAATTGCACGGATCGCGTCACAAAACTCCTACGATTATAATTCAACTTGTTTTTTAGATAACAAAAAGGCTAAAAACTTTATCTGACTTATTTCAACCCAAAATATAGTCTATCTTTGCAGAGATAAATAATCTATAATGGCAAAAAATAAGTTCTACGTAGTTTGGAAAGGATTGAATCCCGGAGTGTATGATAGCTGGAATGCCTGTAAGATGCAGGTTGAAGGTCAGGATGGCGCTAAATACAAATCTTTCGAAACGAGAGAAGAGGCTTATGCTGCCTTTGAAAAAGATTTCAAGGAATTCATAAAACCGGCTTCTGCCACACGAACAATGCAGAAACTTCCTGTTTTAAATGGCGGCAGACCCATACTTGACAGCATTGCAGTAGATGCCGCGTGCAGTGGCAATCCCGGCTTGATGGAGTACAGAGGTGTATATACTGCAACCAAGCAAGAGCTATTTCGTATCGGCCCTTATGAACAGGGAACAAACAATATTGGAGAGTTCCTGGCTCTGGTGCACGGCCTTGCTTTTTTGAAACAAAAGAATAGCCCTCTTCCTATTTATTCAGACAGCAGAAATGCCATTATGTGGGTCCAAAAAAAGAAATGTAAAACATTATTGGAAAGAGAACCTCGAAATGAAGTTATCTTTAACCTGATTGAAAGAGCTGAGAAATGGCTTCATGAAAATGAATACTCAACGACCATCCTTAAATGGGAAACGTCGGAATGGGGAGAAATCCCAGCTGATTTTGGACGAAAATAGGTCTTACCTGGTTATTTGTTCTGTTTTTTTGTCGCCTCAAGAATAAGCCGAATGCATTTTTCTTTGTCGAATCCACGCACGTTGGCATATTCTTCTCCTAAAACAGAGTAGATGTGTTCATTCCCATTTAGACGTTCAAAGTTTTTGCATCCTGTTCTCATATTTATTTTTCCGAAAGACATTCTGTTCAGGTCTATGATTTCCACCTGAATTTCACCGTCCGTTTCTTTAAATAATATATTACCCCCCGAATAGTCTTTGTGTAAAAAACCATTTTCATGCAGCATGGCAGTGGTCCGGGCAATAGCTTTCAGAATACTTGTCTCGTTTTGGAAAGTTTGCTTGAATAGGTCGCGGTATTCAAACGGACACAATGATTTTTTACTTACAAAGTAACTTTTGTCGAACAACCAATTTTGGCTGTATTCTATATAAGCTACCGGAAGAGGAGTTTTGATACCTGCTTTTAATAATTTAAAAGCATTGTCATAGGCTCTTTGAGCTTTTGATGCCCTTAAAAATCCATAAATTATCCGGTTTATCCATATCGGCCTTTTGTAGGACTTAACAATATATTCATCACCATCTACAGCAAACATTTTAAGTTCATTTCTTCCTTTATATATGGTAGTTCCCATTTTATCGAACTGAAAAGGTAATGAATTTAAGAAGGTTGTCAGGTGTTTGAAGTCGGGATTCACAGAGACCGACTTCTTACAGAATAAATTGGTCATCCTGTTATACATACGTGACCAACTACGATACTGTCGTAACGGACCGTTTAGCTCTTTTAAGAAAAAATCGGCGTGACGATTATTTAATGTTTCAATAACGTGCTTCTTTAGTTTTCTATCAGTCATCCGTTTTGAATTTGGACGGATTCGATAGTATAATCCGATACAAGGTAATTTTACAACCCTTCCTCCGTCTTTTAGTACTGAAATCCAGAATTCCCAATCTTCTCTTGCGATAATTGTTTCGCAATAACCTCCTACTCTTTCCCAGTCAGATTTTCGATATAATGCCATATTGGGAATCATATTCTTTCTTGCAAGTAATTTCAATGAGAAATTGGGTAATTCTCTTTCACCATGTTTATCTCCAATAAATATTTCTTTGGCATAAACTACTTTAACATCGTGATTGTTGTCTAGCACCTTAACTGCATTTTCAAGAAATTCATTAGCTAAGATGTCGTCCGAATCCAAAGGAAAGATATATTCACCCTTGGCAAGCGATATGGCATGGTTACGGGCTGCAGCCACACCTTTGTTGGTTTGGCTGTAAAAAAAGATTGATGGGTGCTGCTCCGATAATTTTTTGCCAATCAAGGGAGACTTATCAGACGAACCATCGTCCATCAATATAATTTCTATATTCGGATAGGTCGACTGTAATACAGAGTTGACCGTTTCTTCCAGATAGTCTTCCATATTATAGACAGGAATCACTACCGAAACTAAAGTTTTATTAATCATTTCAATCGGCCTGTCAAATTTTATCGTAACCTTTCGTCCATTTAATCCAGTAATATTTTAACGGATTTGTATATTTTAGCTGTTTCCAGGGCCTGCTGCTATGGGGTTGATGCAAAACGGGCAACGTAGTGAACAGGTAATTGTTAAAGCCTAACTGCAACGATTTGTGAGAAATCGTAACATCGTGCCAGGACTTTTCAGGGTTTAGTTCTTCAAAACTATATTTGTTAAGAAAATCGGGTTTTAAAAGCGAACAACAGAAGCTTACGTGTTTACGAGTAGAAAATACGCTGTTTTCTTTTCCTTTGGCATATAGATAGGGGTAATTGATTGCTCCCTGGCTATCAACCGTTACAGCTGCGGCAATACCACAATCCTTACGGATGACCGACTCGTCGAATAACTTCTGAAGCGTGTCTGGTGCGACCGTTACATCCGATTCAACAATAATAAGTGCTGCGTTTTCTTGAATGGCTTCTTTTTGCGCCATCTGCAAAATTAAAAGATAATTAGGAGAGGGATGATCCGTAATATCTGCAATGTTGACAAGCGTAAAGCCATACGTTCCGGAAGCTTCTTTAAGTAATTCGGTGTTTTCCGGAGTGCTGAAATCATTGTAAACCGTGTACGAAAATGGAACAGATAGTTGTGAGGCGGTAATCGCCTTGATGGTCTGCAAAGTTAACTCTATCGAGTCCTTTACAGGAGTAATAATATTCATCTTTTTCATACCATATTCCATTTTAATCCATTTCTTTACATGCTAAGAGTCTGATAAGCAGAGAACCTAAAAACTCACTCTATTCTCTATACGATCATGTATTGTCTTATCTTTCTACAAATCTGTGCAAAAGTAATAAAACTTTCTAATGAGCCAATCATATCTTTGGACATTGGCATTCTTTCAAGTACTTTTGCCTCATAAATGAAGATTAAATAGAACATAAGGGATGAAAATCATTGCAGACAATACAATTCCCTACCTGCAAGGAATTGCCGAAACTTTTGCGGAAATTAGTTATATTTCGCCTGAAGAGTTTACGCACGACAGAATAAAAAACGCCGATGCACTTATAATCCGCAGTATCGATAAATGTACACAACAGATTCTGGAGGGAACAAGTATAAAGCTTATAACGACTGCTACCATTGGTTTTGATCATATTGATACCGCATATTGCGATAAGGCAGGTATTGCCTGGGCTAATGCCCCCGGATGCAATGCGGATTCCGTTGCTCAATATGTGCTGGCATCTCTTATTACGTTATCTATCCGCAATAATATAGATCTGAAAAATAAGACATTAGGAATTGTAGGAGTAGGGCATGTTGGAAAGGCTGTAGAACGGGTTTGCAAAGCCTATGGGATGAATATTCTGCGGAACGACCCTCCCCGTGAAGAGCAGGAGGGTTCAGCCGGTTTTGTTTCTCTTAAGACAATTGCCGAAGAAAGTGATATAATTACGTTTCATGTTCCTTACACTGTATCTGGCATTCATGCAACCAAGCATCTGGCAAACGAGGCGTTCTTTGCAGAAGTGAAGAAGAAGCCATGGTTTATTAACACCTGCAGGGGAGCAGTGCATGATACAACAGCTTTGCTAAGGGCGAAACGGGAAGGCATTGTATCCGAACTTATCATAGACTGTTGGGAAAATGAACCCCATATTGATTTACAGCTGTTGGACGCTGCTTCTATAGCCACCCCTCATATAGCCGGATTTTCGGCAGATGGAAAAGCTAACGGAACACGTGCCTGTCTTCAAACAATCGGTAATTTCTTTCGTATTCCCATTGAAAAGATTGGAGAAGTTGTTCCTCCTCTACCGGAAGAGCCGGTAATTGATCTTGATTTATTTACCTCCCGACGGATGGAACAGGCTGTGCTGAAAACCTTTTGTCCGGAAACAGTAGACCGGATGTTACGCAATGCTCCTCATGATTTTGAGTCGCTACGAAATAATTACAACCATCCAAGAGAGTACAAAGCCTATACATTATTAAATATAAAGGAAGAAGAGATCTTTCTGTCGGATCTGTTAGGGTTCAATCGGTAAGTACCTTTTCTATTATTTCAGGATACCATTTATGTTCGAGCTGGTGTATTCTTTCGCATAGCGACTCGGGGGTGTCATCCGCAAATACGGGGCATTCGGCCTGAAATATAATCGGGCCTTCATCATAATGCTCGTCAATATAATGGATGCTGATTCCTGATTTTGTTTCGCCGGAAGCAATTACGGCCCGATGAACATGCATGCCGTACATCCCTTTTCCCCCGAATTTGGGAAGTAAAGCCGGATGAATATTTATTATTTTGTGCGGATAGGCCGCAAGTAAATTATCCGCAATTTTAGACATGAAGCCCGCAAGTACAATAAAATCAATTTGATATGTTTTTAAGATGTCAAGAATAGCTTCTCCCGATTCAAACGCTTCTTTCGAGAAAGAGATTGAGGGAACATTCAGTTTTTTAGCCCGTTCGTGAACCCCGGCTCCTTGTTTATTGGATAGTACGATAGCGACTTTAAAAAATTCACTATTAGAGAAATATCGGATAATATTCTCCGCATTCGTTCCTGAACCGGAGGCAAAAATGGCTAAACTCTTCATTAATTCTAGGTTTTAATGCACAAGAAAAGAAAAAATGTGCAGTTTTCCACATTTTTAGTACATAATATTTGTTTTGTAACATAAAAAATTCTTTTCTTTGCACTGCAAATTTAAAAAGTAAATTCGTATTAATTAATCTAAATTGAAAAAGTTATGTCTGAAGTTGCATCAAGAGTAAAAGCGATTATCGTAGATAAGTTAAGTGTTGAAGAAACAGAAGTTACAAACGAAGCAAGCTTTACTAACGATTTAGGAGCAGACTCTCTTGACACAGTAGAATTGATTATGGAGTTCGAAAAAGAATTCGGTATCTCAATTCCTGATGATCAAGCAGAAAAGATTACAACTGTTGGTGATGCTGTTGCTTATATCGAAGCAAACGCGAAGTAATCCTTTTACGTTGAAAGCATGGAATTAAAAAGAGTTGTAGTAACAGGTCTTGGAGCTATAACACCGCTTGGCAAGACCCTCACAGAAACATGGGAGGGTCTTGTTAACGGTAAGAGTGGAGCCGGACCTATTACTCATTTTGATGCTTCAAAATTCAAGACACAGTTTGCCTGTGAAGTAAAGAATTTTGATCCCACCCAGTATTTCGACCGTAAAGAAGCCCGCAAGCTTGATCGTTATGCCCAATTTGCGTTAATCGCTGCCGATGAAGCAATTGCTGATTCAGGCATGGAGATAGAAAAACTTGATTTGAACAAAGTCGGTGTTATTTTCTCTTCAGGTATTGGAGGCATAACTACTTTTCAAGAAGAGGTTGAGAATTACGATGCTGAACGTGGTCCGCGTTTTAATCCTTTTTTCATTCCGAAAATGATTGCAGACATCGCGTCTGGTCATATTTCGATGAAATACGGATTTAGAGGGCCTAACTTTGCGGTTGTCTCTGCTTGTGCTTCTTCAACCAATGCAATTGCAGATGCTTTTAATTACATCCGGTTAGGAAAGGCTAATGCCATTGTAACCGGAGGTGCAGAAGCTTCCATTACAAGTGCAGGGGTTGGTGGATTTTCATCCATGAATGCAATCTCTACCAGAAACGATTCTCCAGAAACCGCTTCGCGTCCTTTTAGTGCAAGCCGAGATGGATTTGTTATGGGAGAAGGTGCCGCGTGTTTGGTATTGGAAGAAATGGAGCATGCCCTTGCAAGAGGAGCTAAAATCTACTGTGAAGTTGCTGGTACAGGAATGTCTGCGGATGCATATCATCTTACAGCGACTCATCCTGACGGTCTAGGTGCTAAGTTGGTGATGCGTAATGCATTGGAAGATGCTGAAATGAACCCGGAAGACATTGACTATATCAATGTTCATGGAACTTCTACTCCTGTTGGAGATATTTCTGAAGTTAAAGCTATTAAGGAAGTTTTTGGCGAACATGCTAAAAAACTTAATATAAGTTCTACCAAGTCAATGACCGGGCATCTTTTAGGAGCAACTGGTGCTTTGGAAGCAGCAGCTTGTATCCTAGCTATTAAAGAAGGCATTGTTCCTCCTACAATTAATTTTGCAGAGGGAGATGAAGATCCGGAAATAGATTACACATTGAACTATACGTTCAACAAAGCACAGAAAAGAGAAATCAATGCAGCACTTTCCAATACATTTGGTTTTGGAGGTCACAATGCGAGCATGATTGTTAAAAAATTTGTGAAATAACGTGTTGAAAGAATTATACAAAAAAATAAGGCTCCTCCTGTATAAAAACAAGGAGCCTTATTCTTCTTTATATAAGATACTTGGTTTTTACCCCGATAAACCTGACCTTTACCAACAGGCTTTTATCCACAAATCTGCTATTGCAGAAGGTATCATTGACCAACCCTGGAGAAATAACGAACGGTTGGAATTCCTTGGTGATGCCATTCTTAGCTCCGTAATAGCCGATATTCTTTACATCAAATTTCAAAATAAGCGCGAAGGTTTTCTTACCAATACCCGCTCCAAGATTGTTCAACGTGAAACGCTGAACCGGGTTGCTATGGAATTAGGCCTCGATAAACACATTGTTTGTGCCAAAAAGATGCACACACATGGAAATGATATTTATGGTAATGTACTGGAAGCTTTGATTGGAGCCATCTATTTGGATCAGGGCTATAAAGTATGTCATAAGTTTGTTTCTACCGTAATTATTGGTAAATATATCAATATTGATAAACTTGCCCGTAAAGAGGTTAACTTCAAATCGGCTTTAATTGAATGGAGTCAGAAAACGAAGTTGGATATTTCTTTCAATCTTGTAGAATCTTTTACGGATGAGGAAAGTAATCCTATTTTCCAGTACGCTGTTATGTTGGGAGAAACACAGTTAGGAATCGGAATAGGCTTTTCAAAAAAAGAGGCTCAGCAAAATGCTTCAAAAATGGCTATAAAGAAGATTCGCAAAGATCCTGCAACACAAGAGATCATCGCAAACTTGAAAAAATCATCCGACCCTGATACAACCGTCTCAGACGAAGCCAATGGCAAAGAACAACAACCTGAAACAGTTGATTCTACCAAAAATATGGATGATCAGCAGTTGGAGAAACTGCTTTCCGAAGAATAAACCAGCCCCGTTCTTATCCGGAACGAATAAACGTCATTTTAATCTGTCATCTGTCATAAAACAGCTCAGATCCCTTTCCAAATAAGGGTTCTTGTAATGATAGATGGCTTGTGACAGATCCAATGTATCTGTCATCTGTCATCAATGGAATCAGGGCCCTTATATGTCCAAAACGGTTTCTCCTCTGCAACCTTTGTAGGACGGACTTTGGGATGGTGTCCATTATTTCAGTATCATGATTGTTGATCCGTCTACGTTTTCAGTTTAATCCGTCAGAAAGTGATTGCTGTTAAGTTTAGTAGTAGTTGCAAAGGTTAAGGAAACTAATCACAATACATAAGGCAACTATTCGTTTGACAGCTGTTAAACGCAAAGTCAACAGTTGTATACCTTGCGTTTAACAGCTGTTGAATGCAAAGTGTCCATTTGTTAAACAAATACTTCCCTTAAGGCAAAGATCTAAAAGTCTTCGAATAATAATTAGTTCACTTACTGTTCGTGAATAGGATTGCTTGTTAATGACCAAAACTTATCCCCATCCGTAATCCCTGTACAATCAGTTCGTGCTCTTCGGTAACCAGTTTTAGTTTTCCGGCAACATCACTTAGCGGAGTTGAAGTTACGTTATTCCCGCACATACAAACCATCCGGCCAAATTCTCCTTTAGAAATTAATTCCGTTGCATGGCCTCCTAACCGGGTAGCCAGGTTGCGGTCGTAGGGAGAGGGGTTACCTCCACGTTGAATGTATCCTAATACCGTTTCACGAGTTTCGATACCAGTTGTTTCTTCAATCGCTCTTGTAATATAGTCGGCTGGCCTTGTCTTGCCGGGCGAAGAGACACCTTCGGCAACGACAACAATAGAATAGGGCTTTCCACGATGTGCACGATCCAGAATTACTTCATTCACCTTGCGAATATCGTAACCAAGCTCCGGCAGTAAAATTACGTCGGCCCCTCCTGCCATACCTGCATACAATGCAATCCACCCCGCATGATGTCCCATCACTTCTACAACCATCACACGTTTATGCGAACTGGCTGTGCTATGTAATCTGTCTATGGCTTCGGTGGCAATGTTTACTGCCGTATCAAATCCAAAGGTTATATCTGTACCCCAAATATCATTGTCGATCGTTTTAGGAACACCGATAATATTAAGTCCTAGCTGAGAAAGAAGATTGGCCGTTTTCTGAGTTCCGTTTCCGCCGATACAAACCAGGCAGTCCAGGCCGAGGGACTCGTAGTTTTCCTTTATGATATGAGGTTTCTCGGTATCTCCGGATGCCAGTAATTTGCGGAAAGGTTTCTCGCGGGAAGTGCCCAGAATGGTCCCCCCCAGGTTGAGTATGCCGGAAAGACTACGTTCGTTAAAAACTTCGATATCTTTATTGAGTAATCCTACAAATCCACTGTGAATGCCAATCACCTCCATACCATAATGCATTAAGGCCGTTTTCCCCACTCCACGAATGGTTGCGTTGATACCGGGGCAGTCTCCTCCGGAAGAAAGTATCCCTATTTTCATTGTTTTACTCATTTAAGTACTTAGCAAAGGTATAAATAAAAAGAGAATACTTAAATTTGCAAAGAACACAATATGAAAAAGCATGGATTTTTTAACTAAAGCGGTTTTACCCTTCTTTCGTTACAGATTAAAACAGATCGAATCGCACGTAATGTGCGCCGATGCTGTGCAGCAAAGACAGCTATCTAATCTTATTGAGAGCGCCAGGAATACAGAGTGGGGTAAAAAATACGATTATAAAAGTATCCGTACATACGAAACATTTCAACAGCGTATACCGATACAACAATATGATGATATTAAGCCTTATGTAGAAAGAATGCTTCAGGGAGAACAGGGACTTATCTGGCCAACTGCTGTAAAGTGGTTTGCCAAATCGAGCGGCACCACCAACGATAAAAGTAAATTCCTCCCGGTGTCGAAAGAAATTTTATGGAAGTGTCATTATAAAGGAGGTTTCGATGCTGTAGCTCTATATCTTGGAAACAATCCATCCAGTAATTTTTTCAGCAGAAAAGGGTTGATTCTTGGAGGCAGTCACAAGCCTGTCGCGTTGAATCAGCATGCCCATTGCGGAGACCTGTCGGCTGTTCTCCTGCAACAATTAAATCCGCTGGTGAATTTGGTGAGGGTACCCCCCAAGCGGATTATCCTTATGGACGAATGGGAAAGTAAAATTAAAGCGATCGTAGACTATACCTGGAATAAGGATGTAAATAGCATTTCCGGAGTACCGTCCTGGATGTTGGTGCTCATTAAGGCAATTCTGGAACGTACCGGAGCTGAAACCCTTTCCGACGTATGGCCCAACCTGGAGGTTTTTTTCCATGGAGGAATCAGTTTTAGTCCCTATCGCGCTCAATACAAGGCATTAATCCCTTCGGATAAGATGCATTATGTGGAGACCTACAATGCGTCTGAGGGATTTTTCGGCATACAGGGAGACTTGTCCGATCCGGCCATGTTGCTCACATTAGACTATGGTATTTTCTACGAATTTATACCGATGAGCGAGATCGAAAAGGAAAATCCTACGGTTATACCGCTAGAGGATGTACAAACAGATACAAACTATGCCCTGATAATTACTACCTGTGGTGGTTTATGGAGGTATATGATTGGAGACACGATTCGTTTTACATCCCGGAATCCTTATAAATTCATTATTACAGGCCGTACGAAGCATTTTATCAATGCATTTGGCGAAGAATTGATGGTTGATAATGCCGACAAAGGCTTAGCCAGAGCCTGCGAGCTTACGGGGGCCAAAGTAAAAGAATATACAGCCGCACCGTTATTTATGCTTAATGCTGGTCACGGTAGGCACCAATGGTTTATCGAATTTGAGCATGCACCGGAATCCCTGGATGAATTTACAAAAATACTGGATGATACCCTTCAGAAACTGAATTCGGACTATGAAGCGAAGCGTTACAGAGGGATGTCTTTGCTATCTCCCGAGATTATTCAGGCGCGTGAGGGTGTATTTTATGAATGGTTGAAAGAAAAAGGGAAATTGGGTGGACAGCATAAAATACCCCGGCTCAGCAATCAAAGAACCTATATTGAGGAGCTTCTGGAATTAAATAAATAAGTATTCGCCACTAGAACCGGTACGAAAGATAAAAACCGCCCCCTTCTCTCTGAATAGAGGGGGCTAGAAACAGGTTGTTTGCCGTTTTATTCCCGCTCTTCCGGATTATGAGGTTCTTTATTGGGAAGTAGATTAAGTAAGATAATTCGACAGACAAGATACCGATTCCTGCACCTGCAGCCACATCGGCCAACCAATGACGGTTATTGTATACCCTCGATGCAGCTACAAATCCCGCAATGGCATAACCGGAATAGGCCAATACCGGAGAGCTGTCTTTAAATTCTTTATAAGCCATATGTGCACCCAGAAATGCATTTGCTGTATGGCCGGAGGGGAAAGAGTAGGGCCGTCCGTCGGGGCGGGTTGTTTCAATGTTGTTTTTTAAGCCGTGAACAGCTGCTGCGTTTATTCCCTCTGCCATTGCAAGTAAAACAAATTGATCAGCCAGACTATGTTTTTCCTTACCTACCATATCACACATAAATACCCAACCCAACATTCCCCATTCAAGATAATCATCTATGCGAATTTGTGAAACGGAATCTTTCCTGGAGATTAAATGAAAATCGCGCATTCCGTCTACAGAAGAGCCAAAAGCACCAACCGCAATCAAGGTTGCAGGTAAAACAAACTGCTTTAGGGGAACTTTACCATACGTTGTTTTTGTAACGGGCAATGAATCATTGAGGGACAAAGAATCAGCCGTTGGTTTCTTTTCATACACTTGCGCATGTGATGATGAAACAATGCATAATGTAATACAAAGTAATATGATAATGAATCGATTCGTTCGATGTATGTATATACCGGCCAATGAATTTATTTTTTAAATGTTTGTACAAAGAAACAAAATCCCATTAACTGATACAATTTCAAAAGGTAAATAAATATTTAAACTATCTTTGGCAATACTTTTTACGCCTTGTTATTGAAAGGCTGTTTGATATTAATTTAATATAGAAAGAAAGATGACGAAAACAAAATACAATCCCGAGACTACCAATTGGAACGACAGTTATTTACTAGGTATACCGATGATAGATAATCAGCATAAAAATTTTTTTGTAATATTAGATAACCTGGTGACTCTTAATCAAAAGCAGGAAAAATCTGAGATGCATTCTTTAATCAATGAACTTCAAAACTATGTTATCTACCATTTCCAGACAGAAGAAGATCTTATGGTGAAATCTCAGTCACCCAATATTGACTTACATGTCATGGAGCATGAGCTGTTCAGGAAGAAAGTGGAAGAGTTCCATCATAGTTATTATAATAACAATGAGGAACTCCTGAATGAAATGATCTCGTTTATGAGAAAATGGTTGTTAATCCATATCAGTGGAACCGATGCTGAATACGCTGATAGTATTAAGGATACCCTGGGTATACAATAATAGATTCTTTTAGAAATCAATCATAATACCAATGCTGGGCAACAACGTGCCTGATGTTCTTTTTACAGGTTTAAGTTCATAACGTTGTTGGGAAATCGGAGCTTCCGGATTCATTATTTTCCCGGTCTTGATATATACGTCCGGCTGATTATAGGTGCTGTTCCAGGCATTTTGGATATCAAGGTATAAACCCAGCATCCATTTCTTGAACGAATACGATTTATCAATACGGATGTCAAGCTGTGTAAACGACTTGAGTCGCCCACTATTAAAGCGGCTGTAGTCGTAATACAGGTTGCCTTTGGCATCCCAGGCTTCAACTAAGCTGCTTTTTTCCAGATCGTAAGGGGTATAGGGTGCCCCGCCTACATAGCGGAACTTGGCTCCGATATCCCAGTTTCGAGGCAGCGAATAGGTTCCGCTGAATGTAAACAGATGCTTATTATCCCAGCTGGAAGGAAGGTATCTGTTCGTATTCCGCCCGTCCTTAAACTCACTGCGAACCAATGTATAGGAGGCAATAAAAGTCAACCCTTTGTAATTATACCAGCGTCCCATCAGTTCAAGACCATAGGCTCTTCCCGTGGCGATAGATTGAACCGCTTCATTTCCCAATACACCATAGTCGGCTCCTTTGGATGCCAGCGGAATAGAGTCTGTAAGCGACATCGGGTAACGATCGTAATGTTTATAAAAGCCTTCTGCTGTAAATTTAAGGTACGATTTTGGTCTGAACTCCAAGCCGATGCCGGCCTGGTCGCTTCTTATATATTGCAGTCCGTTGACTTTATTGATGTACTCTCCCTGATTATCTTTGAATCCCATAGAGGTGTAGGCAGGCAGTTCAAAAAAACGGCCTATGTTTCCATTCACGTAAAAATCTTTGTAAAACCGATAGGATAGGGATAAGCGGGGCGACAGCTGATCAACCATATTATTCATTTTCGTACTGTAGTTGTTTGCGTCTGTTCGCAATCCTAGCGAAGCCGTAAATCGTTCGTTGTAACTTTCGTACGTTGCGGTTGCAAATAACCCCCACTTCGTCAGCCCCAGCGAAGTATTGTATTCCTGAATAAATGGCCGGTCGGTAAATATTTTCTGATACGACTCATTGGTGTATTTTATATATTCAACATTTCCGCCTACAGCAAGTTGTACATAGGGCAACCGAAAGAGATTCTCCGAACGTAATTTGAACTCGGATTCTCCCGAGTTATAGTCTAAAGACAGCCTTTCCGGTTCTTCAATATTGTCTTTATATTTTAAATTCTTATTATTCATGTAGCTGCTGCTGGCAATGAGCGAATACATGTTATGTCCGGCAAAATGTTTGTATACAGCACCCAGGGTGTATGTCTTTTGTTTTACAACGGGTAGGTATTCAAGAATATATTTGTTTTCGTCAGACATATCCTTCATCCCCGTATTCAATTTCATGTCATCTAACGCCCCCAGTCCGATAAAGGAGATTTCGTTTTGTTTATCTATCTGATGCTTAATCTTAAACTGAGCATCTGTGTACGTAGGAAGAAACGGTAGTCCGATCGCCTTAAACAGAAATTGCAGATACGAACGTCTAACGGAAACAAGATAGGTGGTTTTTTTCCCTAAAGGACCGTTGGACGAAAAAGCTACTTCGGAAGCTCCAACCACAGCCCTTGCGGATGATTTTTCCTGATTGCCGTCTTGCAATTTAAAATCGAGGACCGAGCTTAGCGCATTCCCGCGAGCAGCAGGAAAGGCCGCTGCATAAAAGTTGACCTCCCTGATAAAATCGGGGTTGATTATCCCAACCGGTCCGCCCGATGCTCCCTGAGTAGAGAAGTGATTTATATTCGGTATCTCCACCCCGTCGAGAAAAAAACGGTTCTCAGAAGGACCTCCTCCGCGAACAATGATGTCATTACGAAAAGCAGCTGTCGACGCCACTCCGGGAAAAGATTGAACCACCCTTGAAATATCCCGGTTTCCTCCGGCACTCTTTTCAATCTCCTTAAATCCTATCACTCGCAATCCAAGAGGACTCTCGGCTGTTTTTCTAAAGGGGGTAGCCACGACGTTGACCTCTTGCAGATTCTGACTCGATTCTTCCATTTCGATGCCTACAAAGACATCCGATTTTACAACGCGGAATTCGGCCGTTACAAAAGGCTTATATCCGATAAACGAGGCCTGAAGCCGGTAACTTCCCGGCGAAACTCCCTGTATGGTAAAGGATCCGTCTTCAGCGGTGACCGATCCATTTAATGAATTCCAGATAATTACGTTCACAAAAGGCAATGGTTCTCCGCTTAGATTATCTTTCACAACACCCTTGATCGAATACGTTTGCTGTGCCGTTAACTGAACAACGGAAATTAAAAAAAACAGGATAAGTAGTGCGTAAGTCCTCAGATTCATGCGCTGATATTTCATAGTTTTATTTTTTGGAATCTATTCAGATCTGTAATATACCTTATGTAACAAAGAAAGATGTACTTTTGTCCAAAGAAACAGAATAATTTTCAATATATCTTGAAAGAAAAGAATACATTTCAGCATTTGAGCCATTCCGTAAACATAGAACCGGTTTCCGACGGGTTGAAAAGGGAGTTGCAGGTTACATCGGATGGCAGTCATACGTTGTACATGCCCGATATGGACGAGCATTATCATTCTGTGAACGGAGCTATTCAAGAGTCGGAACATGTATTTATTGAAGCCGGTCTCCACCAGTTACCCAAAAAGGAGATAAGGGTATTGGAAATTGGGTTCGGAACAGGTCTTAATGCTTTACTTACGCTTCTGTATAGTAGGCAATCCGATCGGCATATTACCTATTATTCGATGGAGCTTTATCCGCTGGATATCGCGTTGGTCCAAAATCTTAATTACGGAAAAGTGTTGTGTGCCGGGGAAGAAGACCTGTTTATGGCACTTCATGAAGCTCCATGGAACCAGGCGGCATCGGTCACACCCAATTTTACGCTGCACAAAATCAAAGGAGACTGCAACCAGGCAGAGCTTCCCGAAGAGATCGACCTTGTATATTTTGATGCTTTCGCTCCGGATAAACAACCCGAAATGTGGAATCAGGAACTATTCAATAAATTGTATTTCCGCATGAATGAGGGAGGTATACTTACAACCTATTGTGCCAAAGGAGTGGTACGCCGTACAATGAAAGAGTCCGGATTTTCTGTTGAAAGAATACCCGGACCCCCTGGGAAGCGTGAAATGCTTCGCGCTACAAAATTGTAATATCTTTGGCTTACAGCAGCGCGTCAATTTTGGCAACAAAAGTTGCTTTAGGCGCTGCTCCAACCTGCTTGTCAACCACCACTCCATCTTTAAAGAAAAGAATTGTAGGAATGTTGCGGATACCAAATTGCGATACTACATCGTCGTTGTTATCCACATCAATCTTGCCAATAATCACTTTACCTTCATATTCTGTAGCCAGTTCGTCAACAATTGGACCAACCATGCGGCAAGGACCACACCATTCTGCCCAAAAGTCCAGAACCATGGGCTTACCAGAGTTTACCA